>DATCRO010000163.1:0-2244 GCA_036569025.1 Burkholderiaceae bacterium | reverse complement strand
GCAGCGGCGCCGTTGGTCAGGTTGATGGTGCCGAGGCTGAACTGGCCGCTGGCCGGCGCGGTCATCTTGCCGGCGGCGTCGAAGGTCATCGTGCCGAGCGCGCCGGCGCCGATGGCGGCGCCGTCGATCGTGCCGTACATGCTCCAGGTGTTGGCAGGCGTGGCGCTCTTGACGAAGTACACGGACACGTCGTGCGGGTTGCCCAGCGAGTCGTAGATGGGGCCGACGGCGTTCGAGTAGTTGAAGGTGTCGGAGTCGGCGGGGTTGAACGGCGTCTTGGTGGGCGCCGCCTTGCGCGCGTCGAGGTTGAACTCGGCGTCGATGCTGGTGGTCGCCTTGGGCGTCATCGGCGTGGTCGGGATCTGGATGGCCGCCGGCGTGCCGCCGCTGACGCCGCCGTTGGCGTTCACGCCGAAGCCGGTGAGGCGCAGGCCCGATGCGTTGACGATGTAGCCGTCCTTGTCGCGCGTGAACTGGCCGTTGCGCGAGTACATGACTTCACCGGTGGCGCTGGTGAGGCGGAAGAAGCCGTCGCCGTTGAGGATGGCCACGTCCAGCGGGCGGCTGCTCGACTGGGTCACGCCCTGCGAGAAGTTCTGCGTCACGCCCGACACCGATGCGCCCATGCCCACGCGCGAGCCCGCGTACACGTCCTGGAAGGTGGCCGCCGCGGACTTGAAGCCGACGGTGCCCGAGTTGGCGATGTTGTTGCCGATGACGTCGAGGTTGGCCGCGGCCACGCCGAGTCCGCTGATGCCCTGGGAAAAAGCCATGATGGTTCCTTGTCTGCCGTTGGATGCGGCGCGTTTGCGATGAATGCGGTGGGGAAGGGAAAGAAGCTCAGAGGAACAGGCGCACGTCCGACAGCCCGATGCTCGCGCCCGACGACAGCTCCAGCGTCACGCCGCTGGCGCCCTGCTTGACGGCGGCGACCTGCGAGAAGGTGAGCGCGGTCGACTTCACGGAGGTGCCCCCGTTGGTGGCCTCGACCGTGAAGCGGTAGGCGCCAGCGGGCACCACGGCGCCCACGTCGTCCTTGCCGTCCCACGTCACGGCGTTGACGCCTTCGTTCATCGAGCCCGCGTCGATGGTGCGCACCACCTTGCCGCTGGCGTCGAGGATCTTGATCTGCACGTCGGAGGCGGTGCCCGGCAGCTGCACGGCGAAGGCCTGCATGGCCGGGTCCTTGCCCTCCTCCGGCGCCCTGGTGGCGAGGACGTCGCCGGGAGACAGCACGTTCTGCCCGATCAGCGAAGTGGCCTGCAGCAGCTGGTTGGAGCCGGTCTGGTTCACCAGGCCCGAGAGCGTGCTGTTGAGCTTCTCGATGCCGCTGACCGTGCTCATCTGCGCGAGCTGCGAGGTGAGCTCGGCGTTCTGCATCGGATTGAGCGGGTCCTGGTTGTTCAGCTGCGTGACCAGCAGCTTGAGGAAGCGCTGCTCGCTGTCGACGTTCGAGGTGCTGCTGTTGCCGCCGACCGCGGAGGCGGCGTTCTGTCCGGTGATGGACGAGGTATCGGAGATGGCCATGGCGCGTTCGTGCCTGTTCTTTCTTGGGTTCTTGTCTTGCCGGGGAATTACTGGCCGAGGGTCAGCGTCTTGACCATCAGCGTCTTGGCGGTGTTGAGCACTTCCACGTTGGCCTGGTAGCTGCGAGATGCGGAGATCATGTTGGTCATCTCCTCCACCACGTTGACGTTGGGCATCGCCACGTAGCCTTCGGCGTTGGCATGCGGGCTCTTGGGGTCGAACACGAGCTTCGGCGGAGAAGGGTCTTCCACCACGCCGGCCACCTTGACGCCGCCGATGTCGCCCGCGCCGTACGCCGAGGGCGCGACCTGGAACACCACCTGCTTCGCGCGGTAGGGCATGCCGTCGGGCCCGGCCACGCTCTCGGCGTTGGCCATGTTGCTCGCGGTCACGTTCATGCGCTGCGACTGCGCGGTCATGGCCGATCCGGCCACGTTGAAGATGTTCATGGAGGTGCTGTTGAAGGGCATGGAAGGGACTCCTGCTGCTTGCTGCGCTGCTTAGGGCTGCACCGCAGAGAGCAGCGACTTGATCTTGGCGTTGATGACCGTGAGGTTCGACTCGTAGCGCAGCGCGTTGTCGGCGAAGGCGATGCGCTCGACGTCCATCTCGACCGTGTTGCCGTCGAGGCTGGACTGGTTGGGCACGCGGTAGAGCAGATCCTTGTCGGGCATGGCCTGCGCCTGTCCCGCGAGGTGGCGCGACGAGGTAGTGGCC
>DATCRO010000162.1:0-5882 GCA_036569025.1 Burkholderiaceae bacterium | reverse complement strand
ACCACCTTCAGGCCGAGCGTGGCCTTGGTGTTGGCGATGGCCTCGGGGTCGGGGCCCGCGGCGACCGTGGGCGGCGTCTCCGGCCCGAAGTCGACCACGTCGGCCGTGACGTCCTTGTACTTGCCGTCGTGGAACACCTGCAGTTGCACCTTCTCGCCCGGCTTGACCATGCCCACCAGGCGCGGAAGGTCGGAATAGCGGTCGACCGGCTTGCCCTGCACCTTGGTGATGATGTCGCCCGCCTCGATGCCGGCCTTCTCCGCCGGCAGGCCGGCCTGCACGCTCTGCACCATCGCGCCGACCGGCTTGCCCAGGCCGACGGCCTCGGCCACCTGCTTGTTGACGATGCCGATCTGCACGCCGATGCGCCCGCGCGTGACGTGGCCGCTCGCGCGCAGCTGGTCGGACACGCGGATCGCCTCGTCGATGGGGATGGCCAGCGAGATGCCCGCGCTGGTGCCCGACGGGCTCAGGATCTGCGAGTTGATGCCCACGACCTCGCCGCGCATGTTGATCAGCGGGCCGCCCGAGTTGCCGGGATTGATCGCGACGTCGGTCTGCAGCAGCTGCAGGTAGTCGCCCGTCTCGCGCTGCTTGGCGCTGACGATGCCGGCGGTGACGGTGCTCTCCAGGCCGAACGGCGAGCCGATGGCGATCACCCACTCGCCGACCTTCAGGCGGTCGACGCTGCCGACCTTGACGAACGGCAGGCCGGTCGAGTCGATCTTGAGCAGCGCGACGTCGGTACGCTGGTCGCTGCCGATGATCCTGGCCTTGAACTCGCGCTTGTCGGTCAGCGTGACGGTGACCTCGTCGGCGCCCTCGACGACGTGGGCGTTGGTCATCACGTAGCCGTCGGGCGACAGCAGGAAGCCCGAGCCGATGTAGCCCTGCTCGGGCTGGTCGTCGTCTTCGGGCGCGTCGTTGCCGCCGGGCGGCAGGTTGCGGCCGCCGCGGCCGCCGTGGCGGCGGATGTATTCCTCGATCAGCTCCTGCATCTGCGCCTGCAGCGACTGGTCGCCGGCGGCGGCCTTGGGCTTGATGTTGGTACGGATGTTGACGACCGCCGGGCCCACCGTCTCGACGAGGCCGGTGAAGTCGGGCAGGCCGCGCACGGCCGTCTCGGGCGCCTGGACGGGCACCGGCGTGGGCGTGGCCTCGGCCCGCGACAGCGTCGGCAACGCGGCGGCCAGGACCGTGGCGAACGCCAGGGTGGCGCGGGCGGCGAAGGGGGCGTTGGGCTTGGACATCGAGCGGTGGCTCCGGAACAGGGGTTCGGTATTGTGACCGCGGCCGGTGCACCCGGCGTTGCCAGGTCTTACTTGTGTTCCAACGCGCGAACGAACTGGTCGAGCGCCGTGGGCGGGACGTCGCCGACGGCCGTGAGCCACATGTCGTTGACCCGGCGCGTGAGCGTGTGCGTGGCGCCGATGACCGTCAGGCCCTCGCTGCGGTGGCGTTGCGGCTGGAACGGCTCGATGAACAGCGACACGTGCGTGATGCCGTCCGACCAGATCGCCTGCAGCACCTTGGCCTGGCCGGCGGTGTCGCCGGGCACGTCCAGCGCGCGCCGCACGCAGTCCAGCGCCATGAAGCCCGGCGGCAGCAGCGACGCCTGCATCGACCAGCCCTCGGTATCCAGCTTCGTGTGCTCGATCGCCGGCCGGACGATGCGGAAGCCGTCGGCCCGGTGCAGTTCGTTGTAGACGGCCGCGGCGTCGGGCTTGACGCCGATGTTGACGTCCGAGAAGCCGGACGATTCCAGCGTGCGCCCCGCCAGCTGCACGTCCACGCGCAGCAGCAGGCCGGTGGCGTGGTCGGCCCAGATCACGCGGTCGAAGCGGCTGTCGTCGCGCGACTTCAGCAGCAGGCGGTCGGCGTCGTGGCCGGCGATGCGCTGGGCGGGCTGCACGTGCAGCTCGTAGAAGTCGGGGATGTGCTTCTCGTTGCCGCTGACCAGCGCCGGGAAGGCCGCGCGCGGGTCGGCCGGCTCGATCACGGCGACGCGGTAGCGCGGCCACAGCGTGCGCACCTCGTCGTTGATGCGCAGCATCGACCGCGGCTCGCCGTCGAGCGCGTCGATGCGCTCGAGCGTGCCGTGCCCGTCGAAGAAATGGCCCACGCGCGAGCTCACGACGCTGGTGCCGGTGCTGTTGACGATGGTGCCGACGTAGTTGCTGCGCACGGCGGCGTCGTGGATGCGCACGAGCCAGGCCCGCAGGTCGCCGGCGCTCTCGCCGCTGGAGGCCGCCAGCGGCGGCGCGGGCGTGCGCAGGGATTGCGCCAGCGCACGCGCGCTGAGCGTGGTCAGCGCCGCGGCGCACACCAGCGCGCCGGAGAACCGCGTCACGCTGCGCAGCGTGCCACGCATGCCGGCCACGCGCGGCAGCATGGCGCGCCGCGCGGCCAGGCGCGCCGACGCCACGCGCGCGGGCGTGACGCACCCGAGCGCCCGACGCGCGCGGGCGGCGGGCGCGGGCAGCGGCAGCTCCAGGGACAGCAGCGCCGCCATCACTGCGCGGGCTGCACCAGGTTGACGTTGCGCAGGTCGTTGCCCGGCATCTGGAACGGAGCGTTCATCGCCGACTGGCGGTGCGCCGCGAGGTACGGAGCCAGCTGGTCGGCCGCCGCCTTGGTCTGAGCGGGCGTCTGCAGGCCGGTGGCGACGATGGGCGAGACGCTCGAGGCCGCGCTGGCCATCAGCGGCCCCGAGGCCGCGCCGGCCGACGCCACCGAGGCGTCCGGGCCGTGGCCGAACGGGCGCACGATGTTCAGGCCGCCAAGGACGACCAGGAAGCCGGCGGCCATCGCCACCGGGCCTTGCCAGCGGGCGCGGTGGCGCGCCGCCGCGCCGGCATTGGCCACGGCCGGCGCCGCGACGTCGGCCTCCGCGGCGCGCGGCTGCGGCGCGAGGACGACCGGCTCGTCGGCCAGGCGCGCGCGCAGCGCCACCAGGAACGCTTCGTCGGCCTTGGGTTCGCAGGCCAGGTCCTCGCTGCGCAGCACGTCGCCGATCAGCTGGTAGCTGTGCCAGGCGGCGCGGGCGTCCGGGTCGTCGCGCCAGGCCTGGAAGGCCCGCGCGGCTTCGCCGTCGGTGGCGTCGCCGTCGGCCAGCGCGGACAGGATGCGGCGGCTGGACTCGGAAGAAGAACGATCGCTATCAGGCTGTGACATTCAAACCTCGCAAGGGATCATCGGTTCGCCAGGGGCGGAAGTCATCTGGAGTGCAAATAAAACTGGGCATGGCGTCGTCTTGTCGGCTGAGTGTGCGCTCACCAGCGATTGCCCTCTCGGGTATCGAGCAGCGGGCGCAGGCGTTCCGCGATCGCCTCTCGGGCGCGGAAGATGCGCGAGCGCACGGTACCGATGGGGCAGTTCATGACGTCCGAAATCTCTTCGTAGCTGAGGCCCTCGATCTCGCGCAGGGTGATGGCCTGGCGCAGATCCTCCGACAGCGAGGCAATGGCCGCGTTGACGGTGGCGGCGATTTCCTTGCTGGCGAGCAGGGCCTCGGGCGTCTCGCCGTCCGTTGGTTCCAATCCGGGCCGGTAAGTTTCATCGTCTTCGTCCGAGCCTTGCAGCGCCGTGAGCGTCGTCACGGGATCGCGCTTCATGTCGACCAGCGCCTTCTTGGCGGTGTTGACGGCGATCCGGTAGAGCCAGGTGTAGAACGCGCTCTCGGCACGGAACTGCGGCAGCGCCCGGTAGGCGCGGATGAAGGTTTCCTGGGCGATGTCGGACACCAGGTCGACGTCGCGCACCATCCGGCCGATCAGGCGTTCGATGCGGCGCTGGTACTTGACGACCAGCATCTCGAAGGCCCGCACGTCGCCCTGCTTGACGCGCTCGACCAGCGCGGCGTCCGGATCCGGGTTGAGCATCGTCATTTGACGATCCTCCGTGCTGCGCACCTCGGGATGAGCGCTTCGGAGCGGCCGTGCGCGCTCATGGACGTGCATCCCCGGCGCCGGCGCGCCAGTTCCACAGCGCGCCGCGCAGCGCGGCCCAGCGGGCCAGGTCAAGCCCGGCCGACAGCGGCAGCCAGGTGGCGCCGCCCAGGCCGGCGTACGGCAGGAAGCGCACCAGCATCCAGGGGCCGAGGTCGAGCGTCAGCTCGGCGTCGCCGCGCTGCTCGGCGCGGCCGGCGGCGGCCGACACCAGCACCCAGTCCTGCCCGTCCCAGCGCAGCGTGCGCTCGCCGGCGGCCTGGCCGCGCTGCCACAACCAGGCGGCCGCGACGGCCATCGCCCCGGTCCACAGCGCGAGCGCGCCCCGGATCCGGGGATCGGCGAGACCGTCGAGCAGCGCATCAGGCTGGCGGCTGCCCCAGTGCGCCGCGAAGTACGGCAGGCCCCAGGCGAGCGGCACGGCCACCGATGCGCCGACCAGCAGCGACAGGGCGGCGCGCCAGGCACGGCCCAGCGCGCTCGGATACTCGACGGGGGGCGGCGCGCGCATGGCTCGCCGGTTGAGCGCGGGGCTCAGACCCTGCGGAACACCAGGGTTCCGTTGGTGCCGCCGAAGCCGAAGTTGTTCTTCACCGCGACGTCGATCTTCATCTTGCGCGCCGTGTTGGCGCAGTAGTCGAGATCGCACTCGGGATCCTGGTTGACCAGGTTGATCGTCGGCGGGGCGACCTGGTCACGGATGGCCAGGACGGTGAACACCGACTCGATGCCGCCGGCGCCGCCCAGCAGGTGGCCGGTCATCGACTTGGTCGAGCTGACGACCAGCTTCCCGGCGGCGTCGCCGAACGCCTTCTTGATGGCGTTGGTCTCGTTCAGGTCGCCCAGCGGCGTGGACGTGCCGTGCGCGTTCAGGTAGTCGACCTGGTCGCCGTTGATGCCCGCGTTGTTCAGCGCCGCCAGCATCGAGCGCTTGGGGCCGTCGACGTTGGGGGCGGTCATGTGGTACGCATCGCCGCTCATGCCGAAGCCCGCGAGCTCGGCATAGATCGTGGCGCCACGCGCCTTGGCGTGCTCGTATTCCTCGAGCACGAGCGCGCCGGCGCCCTCGCCCAGGACGAAGCCGTCGCGATCCTTGTCCCACGGGCGCGAGGCCGTGGCCGGATCGTCGTTGCGCGTGGACAGCGCGCGGGCGGAGGCGAAGCCGCCGATGCCCAGCGGCGACACGGTGGACTCCGCGCCGCCGGCGATCATCACGTCCGCGTCACCCGATTCGATCAGGCGGCCGGCCATGCCGATCGAGTGCAGGCCCGTCGTGCAGGCCGTCACGATGCCCAGGTTGGGGCCGCGGTAGCCGCAGTAGATCGAGATGTGGCCCGAGATCATGTTGATGATCGAGGCCGGCACGAAGAACGGCGAGATGCGGCGCGGGCCGCGGTTCGCGTACTCGGTCTGCGTGTGCTCGATCTCCGGCAGGCCGCCGATGCCGGCACCCATCAGGACGCCGATGCGGTCGCCCTCTTCCTCGGTGAGCTGGTCGCCGGTCTTGAGGCCGGCGTCCTTGATCGCCTGCAACGCCGCCGCCACGCCGTAGTGGATGAAGGTATCCATGTGGCGGGCGTCCTTGCCGGGGATGTAGTCCTCGACATTGAAACCCTTCACCTCGCCCGCGAAATGACAGGCGAACGGGGTGGCATCGAACTTGGTGATCGTGGCGATCCCGGATTTCCCGGCCACGATGTTGGCCCAGCCTTCAGCCACCGTGTTGCCCACGGGGCAGACCAGACCCAGTCCGGTGACGACGACGCGACGACGACTCATCTTGCTCAAGCCTTGGCGTGGGCCTTGGCGTAGTCGATGGCGAGCTGCACCGTCGTGATCTTCTCGGCCTCTTCGTCCGGGATCTCGATGCTGAATTCGTCTTCCAGCGCCATCACCAGTTCGACGGTGTCGAGCGAGTCCGCGCCCAGGTCGGCC
>DATCRO010000161.1:0-6850 GCA_036569025.1 Burkholderiaceae bacterium | reverse complement strand
TCCTCGACGTGGGCAATTCGGCGGGCGACGACGGTGTCGACCGGCAGTTGCACGAATGGGCCGGGGAGATCGTCGCGTGCGAGCTGGTGAGCAGCTGCCACGGCGGCCTGGAGGCCGCGCTGCATTGCGTGGGCACCGGCGATTGCGCGCACGACGACTATCGCGACGTCGTGCTCTCGAAGGTGCCCGACACGCACCGCATGGTCTTCGACACGATGCTTGCGGGCATGCACGCGCGCGTGGGCCTGACGCCGGGCCAGGCCGACCCGGACACCAGGTAGGGCCGACCGTCCGGGCCGGAATTTTCAGTTGATCGCCAGCAGCTCGACCTCGAACACGAGCGTCGCGTTCGGCGGGATGACGCCGCCGGCGCCGCGCGGGCCGTACGCGACGGCCGACGGGCAGGTCAGCTTGGCCTTGCCGCCGACCTTCATCTTCTGCACGCCTTCCGTCCAGCACGGGATCACGCGGTTCAGCGGGAACGAGATCGGGTTGCCGCGCGAGGCGTCGAATTCCTTGCCGTCGGGGAAGGTGCCGCGGTAGTTCACCTTGACCGTGTCGGTGGCCTTCGGACTGGCCCCCGTGCCGTCCTTGAGCGACCGGTAGACGAGGCCGGTGGAGGACACGCTGGCGCCGGCTTCCTTGGCGGCGGCGGCGAGCGCGGCGTCGTCGTCGGCGTGCGCGGCGGTGGCCAAGCCGGCGGCGAGCGCCAGGGCGGTGGCCAGGCGGGCGGTGCGGGAGTTCATCGGGACATCTCCGAAATGTTTTGGAAGGCGCGAATGATAGTCGCGGCTCAGGGCGCGAGGACGACGGGGCGCGTCAGGACGGGGTCGGCATACAGGCGCCCCCCGAATTCGAACTCGTGCGTGCCGACCTGCGCGAAACCGTGCCGCGCGTAGAACGCCAGCGCGCGCACGTTGCGGTCGTAGGCGCCCAGCCAGACGGTACGGGCCTCGAGCTCCGCGGCCTGCGCCAGCGCGGCGGCCATCATCGCGTTGCCCAGGCCCGTGCCCTGCGCGGTGCCCAGCAGGTACAGCCGCGACAGCTCGATCGCGTTGCGGTCGGCCACGCAGGCCGGAACCTTGGCCTGGCGCAGGTGGGCGTAGCCGACGGCCGCGCCGCCGGCGATCGCGAGCAGCGTGCGCGCGCAGGGCTTGCGGAACCAGGCGGCCACCTTCTCCGGCGTGAAGTGCTCGTCGGCGTACTCGTCGACCTCGCGCGGGTCGCTCAGCGGGCGGTAGGTCTCGCGGAAGGTGGCGGCGCCCAGGCCGCAGAGCAGGGGGACGTCGTCGACGGTGGCGAGGCGGATGAGCGGGGCGTTCACGGGCGGATCGGGTCGGAGCGGGACAGGAGGCGAAGTTTGTCAGACGCGCGCTGACAGGCGTCGTCCGCCGCGACTACAGGCGCACGGGCGCGGGGACTAGGCCCGGCATGGAAGCGCGCTGATATTGTGCTGGCGCGGCGGCGCGCACACTGGTTTCACGCTGGGCCTGGTCCCACGCACAGTCCTCACCCGCAACACCCGAGGCCAACATGATCCCCGCTGCGCTGCCCATCGCCGAGTCGCTCGCCCGCTACGAACTGCGCTTCCAGTCGCTGTTCCACGCCGGCCGCGCGCTGTCGTTCCCGTGCGACCGCCTGGGCGAGGTGGACTGGGACGCGATGACCGACGGCGCCCGCGCCAGCTTCCTGCGTGCGCAAGGCAGCGTCGGGCGTGAATGGGCGTCGCCGGCGGTGCAACTGACCGACCTGCACTGAAGCCGCGGCGCGGGCCGCAGGGCGGGCCGGCCCTGGGGCCAACCGGCCCCGGCAGCTCGTGTCGGACGGCGAGCGAGAATGGCGCATCTGCCATCCGCCCCGACTTTCCGTGCCCGTCTTCGGCCGCTCCTTCCTGGACCACTGGTGGCTCGATCCGTCGATCACCTACCTGAACCATGGCACCGTCGGCGCCACGCCGCGCGTGGTGCTGGAGGCGCAGCAGGCCTGGCAGCGACGCATCGAGGCGCAGCCGGCCGCGTTCCTGTTCCGCGAGCTGATGCGGCTGGCGCCGGACGAGCCCGGGCAGCCCCGCCTGCTGCTGCGCCAGGCGGCCGACGCGGTCGGCGCGTTCCTGGGCGCGCGCGGCGACGACCTCGTCTTCGTCGACAACGCGACCACGGGCATCAACGCAGTGCTGCGCTCGCTGGCGCTGGCGCCGGGCGACGAGATCGTCGTGCTGGACCAGGCCTACGGCGCGGTCGTCAAGACCGCCGAGTTCGTGGCGCGTGCCGCGGGCGCGCGCGTCGTCGTCGCCGAGACGCCATTCCCGGTGGCGGGCGACGCGACGCCCGCCTGCGTCGCGGCCGTCGAGCGCGTGCTCACGCCGCGCACGCGCATCGCGGTAATTGACCACGTCGTTTCCGACACCGCGCTCGTGCTGCCGATCGCGGCGATGACGGCCGCCTGCCGCGCGCGCGGCGTGCCGGTGCTGGTCGACGGCGCGCATGCGCCCGGCGCCATCGCGCTCGACATCGAGTCGATCGGCGCCGACTGGTACGTCGCCAACCTGCACAAGTGGGCCTTCGCGCCGCGCGCCTGCGGGCTGCTGTGGGTGGCCCCGGCGCATCGTGCCGGGCTGCATCCGCCGGTGATCTCGTGGGGCCTGGACGTCGGCCTCGTGCAGGAGTTCGAGTGGACGGGCACGCGCGATCCGTCGGCCCTGCTCGCCGCGCCCGCCGGCATCGCCTTCATGCGCGATGTGCTGGGCGTGGACGCGATGCGGACATGGAACCACGACCTCGTGTGGCGCATGGCCCACGAGCTCGCCGCGCGCTGGGGCCAGCCGTTCACGACGCCCGAGGCGATGGTCGGCTGCATGGCCAGCGTGGCGCTGCCCGAGCGCATCTCGGCGCTCGGCGCCGCTGCGGCGCCCGCGCTGAAGGACTGGCTGTTCCACGAGCGCCGCATCGAGGCCCCGGTGCTGGCCATCCACGGCCGCCTGCACGTGCGGCTCGCGGCCCAGGTCTACAACGACGAGGCCGACTTCGAGCGTCTCGCCCAGGCCGTGGACGCGTGGCCGGCATGAGCCCGCCCGGCCGCGCTGAGGGCGAAGCCCGGAGCGTTGAGCGCGAAGGCGCGTCGCTGCCTGGCCAGCTGCTGCTGGCTCCGATGGAAGGGCTGCTCGACCACCCGTTGCGCGAGGTGCTGACCGCCGTCGGCGGCATCGACCGCTGCGTCTCCGAGTTCATCCGCATCACCGACCAGCTGATGCCCGAGCGCGTCTTCACGCGCATCGTGCCCGAGCTGCGCCAGGGCGGCCGCACGCTGGCCGGCGTGCCGGTGCGCCCGCAGCTGCTCGGCTCCGATCCGGCCTGCCTGGCCGACAACGCGGCCGCGCTCGCCGCCCTCGGGCCCGACGGCATCGACCTGAACTTCGGCTGCCCGGCCAAGGTGGTCAACCGGCACGGCGGCGGTGCGTCGCTGCTGGTCGATCCGCCGCTGCTCGGACGCATCGTCGAGGCCGTGCGGCGCGCGGTGCCGCCTGAGCTGCCCGTGACGGCCAAGATGCGCCTGGGCGTGGACGACGCCTCGCGCGCAGTCGAGTGCGCGCAGGCGCTCGCGGGCGCGGGCGCGAGCGAGCTCGTCGTGCATGCGCGCACGAAGGCCGACGGCTACCGGCCGCCGGCCTTCTGGGAACGCGTGCCGGCCATCCGCGAGGCGGTGTCGATTCCCGTGGTCGCCAATGGCGAGATCTGGACGGCCGACGACGCCGAGCGCTGTCGCCGCATCACCGGCTGCGACGCCCTGATGCTGGGCCGCGGGATGGTGGCCGACCCCGGCCTGGCGCTGGCGATCCGTGCAAGCCGGCGCTCGGGTGTCGCGCCATCGCTCGCGCTGCCCGCGCACGCGATGCAGGCCCGTGAGGACGAGCGCGGCTACGTCAAGGCCTCGGCAGGCGGCCCGCACTCGCCCGACGCCTACGGCGCGCCGCCGGCCGTCCCCTGGAACGACCTGCTGCCGTTGATCGCCGACTTCTGGCGCCGCGTGAACGTGAAGGTGGAGTCGCGCCATCGCGCCGGCCGCCTGAAGCAGTGGCTGAACCTGCTGCGCCGCCGCTACCCCGAGGCGCAGCGCGCGTACGACGAGCTGCGCCTGGTCACCGACCCTGCCGCGCTGGGTGGTGCGATGTTTGCTAACGTGGCGGTGACCCCGCAATTGGACCTGGCCGATTCCCCATGAAATTCCTCCACACCATGCTGCGTGTCGGCGACCTGCAGCGCTCGATCGACTTCTACACGACGCACCTGGGCATGACGTTGCGCCGCACCGTCGACCGCCCCGAGCAGCAGTACACGCTGGCCTACGTCGGCTACGGCGAGAACGACGATCCGCGCGGCGAGGTCGGCGACGTCGAGGTCGAGTTCACCTACAACTACGGTGTCTCGAGCTACGACATCGGCACCGCATTCGGCCATCTCGCCATCGGCGTGCCCGACGTTGGCGCCGTGTGCGACAGCGTGCGCAACGCCGGCGGCAAGGTCACCCGCGAGCCGGGGCCGGTGAAGGGCGGCACGTCCGTCATCGCGTTCGTGCAGGATCCGGACGGCTACAAGATCGAGCTGATCCAGGTCTGAGCGCCTGCGCGCCAAGGGGGCGGGCTCAGTTCGCCATGCCGCCACCTCGTCATCCTGCGCGCAGTCGCAGGATCCACCTCTGCGTTGGGGTCAGGTCTTGATTGTTGCGGGGTCAGGTCTTGAGTGGACGATTCAAGACCTGACCCCGCCCTGCGCGATGGGCGCTGCCAAAGGAAAAGGCCCCGACGCGCTCCCACGCGTCGAGGCCGGCAGATCGGGCGGGGGCGATTACTTCTTGTCGCGCATGCTGGTCGACAGGCCCAGCAGGTTGTCGTGCAGTTCGGCGGGCGTCTTGCCGCCGATGTACATGCGCAGCATGACCCTGGCCAGCAGCTCGCTATTGATGTAGGCCGACGGCGCGCCGTGCGGGGTCAGCGGGTTGCCGTTGAGCGTGGCGATCAGGCCCTTGCCGGGAATCCAGTCCATGGTGACGACGTCACCCTTCTTGATCTTGGGCAGCGAGCTGTAGATGTCCCCCACCTGCGAGACCTCGGTGATCAGCTTGGCGAACTCGGCCGGGGTGGCGGAGGCCTCGAAGTCGATCAGGAAGTAACGCGAGGCCTGCGAGCCGGTGACGTCCTGCTGGATGGTCAGCTGCACGCGCTTGACGCCCGGGGCGTTCTCGATGGCCTCGAGCGAGGTCATCTTCGTCGGCAGGTACACCGCGGTGACGTCGATCTTGAAGTAGCCGCGCTTGCGGTAGCCGGCGCCGTTCAGGTGCAGCGGCACGCCGCCGACCGTGACGTTCTCGTCCAGCGAGACGCCGGAGACATCGACGTTGGCCCACGCGCCGGAGACGGCGCCGACCAACACCAGGGCCGACAGCAGCCGGCGCAACGTTTGCATCTTCATGGTCTTATCACCCTCACTTTCGGGGCGCGGCGATGTGACGGGCCGCGCGGAACGGCGCTGCCTCGGCTTCGTGGGCCGGGCGTCGCCTTCCATTTATCGGACGAAGCCCGGCGGGACTCCAGTGCCGGCGCTGCCGCCGGCGCTCCCGCCGTGACTTCCGGCCGGCGTCAGAACGGCTTGGACAGCGTGACGAACGCCGTGAAGCCCTTCGGACGCGACTCCGCGCCGAATTCCTTCATGATGCGGCCTTCGAGCAGGTAGTCGCCGGCGCCATGGATGTAGGCGATCTCCGGGCCGACGCCGATGATGCGGCCCTTCTCGCCCAGCGTCGCCGCCTCGCGAGCCTCGGCCACGGCGGCGTTGGCGGCGCCGAACGTGGCGACGTAGTCGGCGGCAGTGGACAGGCGGGTGTTGTCCTTCTGCAGCTGCTCGACCCCATAGCCCGACAGGCCGATGCGGGTGGACTCGCTGATCGACTTCATCAGCGCGAGGTCCACGTTCACGTAGCTGCCGCTCTTGTACTTGGTCTCGACGTTGCGCGTGTTGTACGAGTACGCGACGCGCGTGCCCATGTCCCAGCCGTCGCCGATGTAGCTGAACTGCACCGCGGGGCGGAACGTCCAGAACTTGCCGGCGCTCGGGTTGGCCGCGCGGTTCTTGTCGTAGTCGCCGGTGGGAGCGACGGTCGTCAGGACGAACAGGGTCTGCGTGGCTTCGGTGCTCCAGCGCAGGATCGGCGAGAACTCCAGGTCGCCCGGGCCCCAGGTCTTGTTCGAGTTGGCCGCGACCAGCGCATCGGCGCCTTGCGTCACGCCCGCGTTGACGAGGCCGATGAGCCCGGCCTGGTTGGCGGGCGGCAGGCCCAGGGCCACGCCCGACAGGGTGGTGGGGCCGACGCTGGTGACGCTGGCCGTGCTGCCCTTGTTGACCAGCGGCAGCAGCACCGTCCCGCCCAGGGTCGCGCCCAGGAAGGTGGTGGAGCTCATGTAGCTCAGGCGCGGCAGCAGGCCGTTGACGTTGATCTGCTCGTTGGTGTGGATGATCGTGGTGGCACCGGCGGAATTGGGAGGGAGCTGCTGGCCCAGCGCGAGCGACAGCGCGCCGGTCAGGTCCGTCTGTTGCACGGACGTGCCGCGGACGTTGCCGCTGTAAGCGTAGGCGTGCGCCTGGAACACCCAGCCCCCCTCGAACGGGGCCGACATGTCGGCCGCGCCGTAGCCTGGGGCGTAGCGCAGGTCGTAGTCCTCCGTGGCGGCGGCCGTGCCGCAGGCGACCAGGGCGGCGACGGCCAGGGCGGTGTTCTTGTTCAGGAATGCCATGTGAGTTTGTCTCCGGTACTCGAGTTTTCGATGGGATGGGCGAAGTCTAGTCGCGCTAATTACCCG
>DATCRO010000160.1:0-2894 GCA_036569025.1 Burkholderiaceae bacterium | reverse complement strand
GCCGACGTCGCGCCGGATGCGGGCGTCGTCGGGCCCGGGCGCCGCGCCGAACACGCCGGCGTAGCGCGCCGCGGTCGCCGCGTCGGCGCGCACGAAGGCGGCGAGCTGCGCGGGCGTCGCCGGCATCTCGCGGGCGTCCTCCAGCGGGCGCAGGCTCTGCGCGCCCAGGTCGTCGCGCGCGCCGTCCCAGCCGTAGTGCCGGTGCGTGGCCGCATCGAGCAGGCTGGGCGTGTTGCGCGAGCCCGCGGCGACGCCCTGCGCCACGGCGCGGCCGTCGGCGAAGTGGCGCCAGGGCTCGTGGCAGCTGGCGCAGCGCAGGCCGGTGGGCGACAGGCGCGGGCTGTGGAACAGCGCCTCGCCGAACGCGATGCCGTCCGGCCGGCCGGAGGCCGGATTGCGCGCGTCGTGCGGCGCCGCTGGCGGCCACGGACCGAACGCGACGATGGCGGCGCGCTCGTCCGGCGCGAGCGCTGCCCCGTCCGCGGCCGATGCACTGCGGCCGCCCGCGAGCGCGAGCAGCGCGAGCCCGCCCGCGCCGGCCAGCAGCGCGCCGGCGGCCGCGGCGAGGGCGCGCCGCAGGCTACCGGGTGCCCACCGTCTGCGCATGCGCGGCCTTCCAGCTCGCGACGGCGCGCTTGAGCTTGGTGTACTCCTCGCACGGCGTGAAGCACAGCTTGTCCAGCGCCTTCAGGTGCTCCTCGGCCTGCGCGATGTTGCCGGTCATCAGGTAGGCCTCGCCCATGTACTCGTGCGCGCCCCGGTGCTCGGGGTCGATGGCCAGCGCCTTGTCGTAGTGCAGGAATGCAGCGTCGAGGTTGCCCGACTTGCGATAGGCGTACCCGAGCCAGTTCTGCGCATCGGCGTCGCGCGCGTGCTCGGGGCTGCTCGCGACATAGGCCTCGAGCAGCTGGATCGCCTGCGGATAGTGGTCGCCCTGGATGGCGTCGACCGCCTGGCTGTACTGCGGGTCGACGGCCGACAGCTTGCCTCCGGGCAGCGTGGTCATGCCGCCGCCCCCGCCACCGCCTCCGCCGCCGCCTCCGGAGGCGAGGGCGGGCAGCGCTGCGCCCACGGCCAGCATGGCGGCCAGCGTCAGGCGGATGATCGGATGCGGGGTCATGGCAATCTCCTGGAAGGTGGAAGTGATGTTGTCCGCCGGTGGATGCCCGCGCGGCGTGCGAAGGTTCACGGCGACGTCGTCTGCGCGGCCATCTCCCTCGTCCTGGGTAGCGACGGCGCGCGCGGCGGCCCCCATCGGCGCTATCCTGCAAGGACAACTCCGGCCCGATGGATGGACCCCGCCCGACCTCTCGACGACGCGCGCCGCCTCGACCTGCTCCGGCAGCTGGGCCTGCTGTCCGCCGAGGCCGACCCGGCACTCGATCGCCTGTGTCGCATCGCGGCGACGGTCACGGACGCCGACATCGCGATGATCACCTTCCTGGCAGGCGAACGCCAGTTCGTGCGCTCGCGCGTCGGCACCGAGGCGACCGTCGTGCCGGCCAGCGAGAGCCTGTGCCTGTGCGCACTGGACGGCCCCGGCCTGGTGGTGATCGACGACGCGCTGGCCGACCCGCGCTGCAGCGGCAACGCGCATGTGCATGGCTCCGGCGCGATCCGCGCCTATGCCGGCATGCCCCTGCGCTTCGACGGCATCGTGCTGGGCACCTTGTGCGTCCTGCACACGCAGGCCCGCCGTCTCGGTGAAGAACAGCGCGCCACGCTGGTCGACCTGGCCGGCATGGTGGAGGGCCTGCTGCGCTCGCGCCACGAGCAGTTGCTGCTGGAAGACCAGCGCCGTTATGCGGTCGAACTCGCCGCCGTGCTGGGCGAGTCCGAGGCGATGCTGTCCGAGGCGCAGCGGCTGGCGCGCCTGGGCAGCTGGGACATCGACATCGCCACCGGCCTGACCGCCTGGTCGCCGTCGTTGTACGAGCTGTTCGGCCGCGACGAGGCGCTCGGCCCGATCACGGCCGACGAATTCCGCGACCGCATGCCGCCGGAGGATCGCCCGGCCTTCGTGGCCGCGGTCGAACGCGCGTTCCACCGTTTCGAGAAGACGCGGGCCGAGTTCCGCTTCCCGCAGGCCGATGGCCAGGTGCGCTGGATCAGCGCCGTCAGCGAGCCCGTGCGCGACGCCCGCGGCCGGGTGCTGCGCCTGCGCGGCACGCTGCAGGACGTCACCGAGCGCCGCGTGAGCGAGCGCCGCGCGCGCGAGAGCGCGGAGCGCGACCGGCTGCTGTGGCAGACCTCGGCGGACGTGGTCGTCATGGTGGGCGAGGACAACCTGATCCGCTTCTGCAACCCGGCCATCGAGCCGGTGCTGGGCTGGCGGCCGGACGAGGTCGTCGGCCAGCCGCTGACGATGCTGCAGCCCGAACGCCTGCGCGAAGCGCACTGCCGGGGCTTCGCACGCTACCTGGCAAGCGGGGAGCGGCGGCTCGACTGGCGCGCCGTCGAGATCGTCGGCCTGCACCGCGACGGCCGCGAGATCCCCATCGAGATCTCGTTCAGCGACATGCAGATGGACGGCCAGCGCATCTTCGGCGCGTTCATGCGCGACGTCTCGCAGCGCGTCGAGCAGCAGCGCGCGCTCCAGCGCAGCGAGGAGCGCTACCGGCGCATCGTGCAGACGGCCGAGGAGGGCATCTGGATGGTGGCCCCCGACGCCACCACCACCTTCGTCAACCCCAAGATGGCGCGCATGCTGGGCTACGAGGTGTCCGAGATGCTGGGCCGCTCGCTGTACGACTTCATGGACGAGCGCGCCGCCGACGAGGCGCGCGAGAACATGCGCCGGCGCGAGCAGGGCATCGCCGAGCAGCACGACTTCCGGCTGCGCTGCAAGGACGGCAGCGAGCTGTGGACGGCCATGAGCACCAGCCCCATCGTCG
>DATCRO010000159.1:0-4709 GCA_036569025.1 Burkholderiaceae bacterium | reverse complement strand
GGGGCGGCCCGCCGTCGGGCGCGGCGACGTCGCCCGCCAGCACGCGGCCGGCGGCGCGAGGGAGCGGGACGTCGACGCAGGCGTCGACGGGGGTGACGAGATCGGCCAGCTGCAGCTGCACCTGGCGCAGGGCGCCCAGCGTCAGGACGGCGGGCGGCGGGGGGAGATGATCGGGATGGCGGCGCATGGCGTGGGGCGAGGACACGCAAGACGTGTTCCGTCGCACATCGGGCCGCCGCGCGCCGCCAAAAGACACAGCCGGGGCTACCATCGGCACACACAGAGCGGTCGCTGTGGTCCCTCCACCGCCTTCGGCGAGGTGCGCATGCCCCAGAAGCTGTACGAGAAGCTGGTCGTCGAGATCCTGCGTTCGATCGACGACGGCGTGCTCGAGGCGGGCGACCGGCTGCCGTCGATCCGCGAGGCCGCGAGCGCGCGCCACCTGAGCATCACCACCGTCAAGCGCGCGTACCAGGCGCTGGAGAGCCAGGGCGCGGTCGAAGGCCGGCCCAAGGCGGGCTATTTCGTGCGGCCGACGCATGGCGCGCCCGTGGTGCCGCTGGTGCGGGTCTCCAGGCCCGAGCCGGTGTCCACCGTCGTCGACGTCGGCCGGCTCGTGCTGTCGACGCTGCAGCGCATCCACGCCCACGACGCGCTGCCGCTGGGTGCGCCCTATCCCGATCCGGCGCTGTTCTCGTGGCGCCGCGTGTACCAGCGCACCAAGGGCGTGGCGCGCGGCCTGGGCGAATGGCGGCTCGGCGACGACCTGCCGCCGGGCCATCCGGAGCTGATCCGCCAGATCGCGCGCCGCCACCTGCGCAACGGGCTCGACGTCGATCCGGCCGAGATCGTGGTGACCGCCGGCGCCACCGAGGCGATCAACCTGTGCCTGCAGGCCGTGGCCCGGCCGGGCGACACGATCGCGGTCGAATCGCCGACGTACTACGCGATGCTGCAGGCCATCGAGCGCATGGGCATGCGCGCGATCGAGGTGCCCACCGACCCGCAACGCGGCATCGACGTCGACGTGCTCGCGCGCCTGCTCGAGCGCCAGCGCATCGACGCGTGCCTGACGATGCCCAACATCCAGAACCCGCTGGGCTTCGTGATGCCCGACGAGCGCAAGCGCGCGCTGGTCGACCTGGCCGTGCGCCACGGCATGCCGCTGATCGAGGACGCGGTCTACAACGAGCTGTACTACGGCGCCGGCCCGCCCACCACGCTCAAGGCCTTCGACACCACCGGCATCGTCCTGCACTGCGGCTCGTTCTCCAAGAGCCTGTCGGCGGGCGTGCGCATCGGCTGGGCGCTGGCCGGGCGCTACAGCGAGCAGGTGGCGCAGCTGAAGTTCGTCAACACGCACTCGACGTCGGCGCTCGCGCAGCAGGGCGTCGCGCAGTTCCTCGCGCACGAGGGCTGGGACCACCAGCTGCGCGGCGTCCGGCAGGTGCTGGAGGAGCGCGGCGCACTGATGGCGTCGATGGTGCGGCGTTTCTTCCCCGAGGGCACGCGCATGTCGCAGCCGCGCGGCGGCTACCTGTTGTGGATCGAGCTGCCCGGTCCCGCCGACACCCTGGCGCTGCACCGCGAGGCGCTCGATCGCGGCATCTCGATCGCGCCGGGCCGCGTGTTTTCCAACGGCGAGCTGTATCGCAACTTCCTGCGCCTGAACTACAGCCACGCGTGGACGCCCCGGATCGAAGACGCCGTCAAGACGCTCGCGCAGATGGCCTGCCACGCCAGCCGCCCCGGCGCGGGCGACGCCGACGCGCGCCCGACCGCTTCGCTTCAGCTTCGCGAATGAATCGCGGCGCGACGCCGGGCATACGGACCCGGGCATGCGACGCGTTTTGTCACCCGACCCCATGTAGCGACACTTTGCGGCCTCCCGCGCTGTGACAAATTTCGGCTTTACGGACTTTCGTTCGCGACGGCCGGCGCGCCGGACGCCGGGGAGCACCACGACGGCGGACGCGACACGGCGATTGGTTGCATGTGCACACAGCTTCTGGCACGCGAGCTGCTAACCCTTGCCCGATCCGCACCTCTTTCCTGGGGAGGGCCGCCCGTCGAGCGACGGGCGGCAGCGGATCGTCCGCCCAGCCGGGTCATCCCGCGCGAGGCCCCAGGCCGTCATCCTGCGCGCAGGACGACACCTGTGCGCGCGGGCCGGTGAATGCACAGAAACGCCCAACGCTTGGACTAATCGAACATCCGAGGGAAACCCCGCGGGACTGCCCCTGCCCGCACGGGGACACTGCGCGCAAACCAGGGCGCCGGCCCGTGCGGGCCGGTCTCTCCAACGTAGCGCGAGACCCGCCATGCCCGACCGCTCCGCCTCCAGCGTCGACGTCCAGACCTTCCTCGACGAGCACCCGTTCTCGGCGTTCCAGTGGACGATCTTCGCGCTGTGCTTCCTGATCGTGCTGGCCGACGGCTTCGACACGGCGGCGATCGGCTTCATCGCGCCGTCGCTGCTCAAGGAGTGGGGCCTGGACAAGCCGGCGCTCAAGGGCGTGCTCAGCGCGGCGCTGTTCGGACTGGCGGCGGGGGCGTTGTCCTCGGGCCCGCTGGCCGACTGGCTGGGGCGCAAGAAGCTGCTCGTGGCCTCGGTGCTCGTGTTCGCGTTGGCGTGCCTCGCGTCGGCGTTCTCGCAATCGCTCGGCCAGCTGACCACGCTGCGCTTCGTCACCGGCCTCGGGTTGGGCGCCGCGATGCCTAATGCCGTCACGCTGATGAGCGAATACTGCCCGGCGCGCCTGCGCGCCACGCTCACCAACGCGATGTTCTGCGGCTTTCCGCTCGGCGCGGCGTTCGGCGGCTTCCTCGCGGCGTGGATGATCCCGCAGTTCGGCTGGCGCAGCGTGCTGATGCTGGGCGGCGTGGCGCCGCTGGCGCTGGCCGCGGCGATGGCGCTGCAGTTGCCGGAGTCGGTGCGCTTCATGGTGGCGCGCGCGCAGCCGGCCGAGCGCATCCGCGCGGCGCTGGCACGCATCTCGGCGAGCGCGGCGCAGGCGGCGTCGTTCCGCCTGAGCGAGAGCCGCCCGGCCGCCGAAGGCCGAGCCGGCATCGCGCTGGTGCTGTCGCGCCCGTACGTGGTCGGCTCGGTGATGCTGTGGGTGGCCTACTTCATGGGCCTGGTGATCTTCTACGCGCTGATCAACTGGATGCCGATCCTGTTCAAGGACGCCGGGCTCGACCCGCGGTCGGCCACGCTGATCGCGGCGCTGTTCCCGCTGGGCGGCTGCGGCGCGGTGCTGGCCGGCTGGCTGATGGACCGCCACGACGGCAACTGGATCATCGCCATCGGCTTCGCCGTCACGGCGCTGCTGATCTGGCTGATCGGGCAGGCGGCGGGGCAGGTCGGCTTCCTGGTGCTGGTGGTGTTCCTGGGCGGCGCGTTCATGAACACGGCGCAGTCGTCGCTGCCGGCGCTGGCGGCGGCGTACTACCCGACGGCGGGGCGAGCGACGGGCGTGTCGTGGATGCTGGGGTTCGGCCGCTTCGGCGGCATCGCGGGCTCGCTGCTCGTGGCGGAGCTCACGCGCCGGCAGTTCACGTTCGCCGGCATCTTCAGCGTGGTGGCGCTGCCGGGCCTGGTGGCCGCGCTGGCGCTGCTGGTCAAGCGCTGGGCGCAGCCGGCCCAGGCGGCGGACGCCGGGGCGACGCCCGCGGGCGGCTTCGCCGCCCACTGAGGGTCAACCGCGCGCCGTGGCGCGCAGGTACTGGCTGACGTCCTTGGCATGCCAGTGGACCGTCTTGAGCGCCTGCTCGAGGGCCTCGTCGTCGAACTGCGACAGGAAGGCGTCGTCCTGGGGGTCGAGTTGTTCCAGGAGGTCGGCCGGGGTCGTGCTGATCTGGGTCGTCGTCATGATGTGTTCCACCGTGTGGGGGAGTGATGGCTGCATCTTGGCGTCGAGCTCGAGGCAGCGAAGCCAGACGTTATCGCAGCGTCGCGTGCGTGCAGTCCTACAAAAGACGCCCGTCCGGCCCCCATCTGCCGGGATCCCGCCTCTCAAGTTCCGCCGTTCGAGAACTCCCGACACCGCCGACAGCGGCACGGCATGTCCGCTGACAGGGTCCGCCGCTTGCATGGGCGGGGCAAGGGACTCCCAGGAGCCAGCATGACCACCCCGACCCGCCCCACCGCGTTCGCCGAGCTCGCCTTCGAACTGCACTTCGAACCGCTCGTCGACGAGCAGCTGCCGCTCACGTTTCCCTGCGACGTCGACGGCCGCGTCGACCTCGACGGGCTGTGCGACCGCTCGCGCTGCGACTACCTGTTCGCGCACACGCTCATCGGCCGGCACTTCGAGATGCCCGTCATCCGGGCCTGCGCGCCCGCCTAGGTTCCGGACTGGACCTGGCGATTGATGCGGCTCATCAGCCACATCCCGATCAACGTGGTGCCCACGACCACGTAGCCGACGTCGGAGAAGTGCTCGATGCGGCCGTCCGGGCCCGACGTCACGATGAGGCCCGCCACCGCCGACGCGACGCCGCCCGAGACCTGCTGGATCGACGAGCTGATCGCGTTGTAGGCGCCGCGCCGGGTCGGCTCCGGCACCTGGGAGGACAGCGCCTGGAACGGGATCATCCGCGAGAAGATGCCCACGAACATCACGACGTTGATCAGGATCACCACCCACAGCGGCACGTGGCCGAGGTGCGTGTAGACCACCACCATCGCCATCGTCACCGTGCTGCCG
>DATCRO010000158.1:0-5392 GCA_036569025.1 Burkholderiaceae bacterium | reverse complement strand
GAGCCAGGCCGACGACGCGGCCGGGCGCGCGCTGATCGTGGACAAGTTCCTGTCGGCGCCCAGCGTCAAGGAGGTCGGGCTCGGTTGTCCGTCGGTCTCGCTGGCCGCCGACGTCGCGCGCGAGCCGGCCGCCGCGCCGATCCGTTCGGCCTACGTCGCGGGACTCGACGCACTGGTCGACATCCTGGCCGGCGTCGAGGACGGCCCCGACGAGGCCGCCAGGCGCCGCGCGGCCATCGCCGACTACGCCACGATGGCCGGCGCGCTGATGCTGGCCCGCGCCACCGAAGGCACGCCGCTGTCGGCCGAGTTCCTCGCCGGCGCCCGCGAGCGCCTCCTGCGCGCGCCCGCCCCCACGAGCGCTCCCGCGACCGCGCCGGCGCCCGCCCCCGCGCGCGAGCGCGCCACCCCTCGCAACACCCGGAAGGCCTGATCGATGTTCGCCACTCCCGTCGCCCACTGGTTCGGCCGTCGCGGCATCCACTTCTCCTGGGTCGTCATGGGCATCGCGTTCCTGACGATGCTCACCTCGTCGGCGGCGCTGGGCCTGCCCGGCGCCTTCCTGCTGCCGCTCAGCAAGGAGTTCGGCTGGAGCACCGACCAGATCTCCGGCGCGATCGCGCTGCGCTTCGTGCTGTACGGCCTCATCGGCCCGTTCGCAGCGGTGCTGATGGAGCGCTACGGCCTGCGCCGCATCATCTGCAGCGCGCTGCTGCTGATCGCCACCGGCATGGCGCTGGCCACGCAGATGACCGCGCTGTGGCAACTCGTCACGCTGTGGGGGCTCGTTCTGGGCGTCGGCTCGGGGCTGACCGCGCTGGTGCTGGGCGCCACCGTCGCCAACCGTTGGTTCGAGCAGCGCCGCGGCCTCGTGATGGGCCTGCTCACGGCCAGTTCCGCCACAGGGCAGCTGATCTTCCTGCCGATCGCCGCCTCGCTGATCCAGAGCCACGGCTGGCGCCTGGCCATCACCCCGGTGTTCACGAGCTGCCTGGTCGTCGCGGGCCTGGCGTTCTGCCTGCTGCGCGATCGCCCGAACGAACTGGGCCTCGCGCCGTTCGGCGCCGATCCCGCGCACGCCGACGTGGCGCACGCCGCGTGGCGGCCGAACTTCCTCGAGCCGGTGCGCACGCTGGCCCTGGCCTCTCGCAGCGGCGCGTTCTGGGTGCTGTTCGGCACGTTCTTCGTGTGCGGCCTGAGCACCAGCGGCCTGATCCAGACGCACTTCATCACGCTGTGCGGCGACAACGGGCTCGGCCCGGTGCCCGCCGCGTCGGTGCTCGCCACGATCGGCGCGTGCGACTTCATCGGCACGATCGCGTCGGGCTGGCTGTCCGACCGCTACGACGTTCGCAAGCTCCTGTTCTGGTACTACGGCCTGCGCGGGCTGTCGCTGCTGTGGCTGCCGCATTCCACGTTCACGGTGGTCGGGCTGTCGCTGTTCGCGGTGTTCTACGGGCTCGACTGGGTCGCCACCGTGCCGCCCACCGTGCGCCTGACCAGCGCCGCGTTCGACAAGCAGCGCGCGCCGATGATCTTCGGCTGGATCTTCGCGGGCCACCAGCTCGGCGGCGCCGTGGCGGCCTACGGCGCCGGCCTGACCCGCACCGTGATGCGGTCGTACAGCCCGGCCCTGTACGCGGCCGGCCTGACCTGCCTGCTGGCGGCCGTGGCCATCTTCCTGCTCAGGCGTCCGGCGCCCGCGCCGCTGGCGTCCCCGGTGCGCGCCGGCTGACGGGCGCCCTGCGCGCATGGGTATGCGGGTTGCCTCGATGGCCCGCAACCCGCGCAAGGAGAGAGCCATGCCATCCCATCAGCCCGCCACCCATGCCGCATCCGCATCGCAGGAGCCCCAGGACGCCCTGCAGTTGCTGACGGCCGAGCATCGCGAGGTCAAGGCGATGTTCCAGCAGTACGACAGGCTCGCCGAGGCCGGCGGGCGCGGCGACGAGCGCATGCTGCTCGCGAGCCAGATCTGCGTCGCGCTGACGCTGCATGCCCAGGTCGAGGAAGAGATCCTCTACCCCGCCGCGCGCACGGCGCTGCCGCATGACGAGGACATCGTCGACGAGGCCTACGTCGAACACGCCAGCGCCAAGAGCCTGGTCGCGCAGATCAAGACGATGACCAGCGACCAGCCGCTGTTCGACGCCAAGGTCAAGGTGCTTGGCGAGTACATCGACCACCACGTCAAGGAAGAAGAAGGCGAGCTGTTCCCGAAGCTGCGCCGGACGGCGCTCGACCTGGACGCGATGGGTGAGCGCATCGCGCAGCGAAAGAAGCAGCTGATGGCGATGCCGGAACCGTCCTGAAGCTGAACGCGGCGCGGCCGCAGCCATACCCTGAACACGGTATGGGGTATGCCGGCCGCGGGCTCGCGGGCCCCGCTTCTCCATAGGTGATTCGCGCGAAAAGCAACGCGGCAGGCTGCCTGCGGCAGACCGGCGTTTCCCCCTGTCTGTTGTCACGAGCCGATGCTCGAATCCGGGTCGGCCGCGGGCCACGAGCGCGCGAGCCGCATCACAAACCTGGAGAACCACGAGCATGCAATCTTCCACCGTCCTGCGCCCGCTCCTCGCCGGCGCCCTCGCCGCCCTCGCCTTCACCCTGGCGCCCGCCGCCCGCGCCGCCTCGCCCGTCGAGAACTACGCCCTGGCCATCAGCTGGGAGCCCGCGTTCTGCCTGCAGCATTCGACCAAGCCCGAGTGCACGAGCGAAACGTCGAGCCGACGTGACGCCCACTATTTCTCGCTGCACGGGCTGTGGCCGCAGAGCGGCTCGTACTGCGGCGTGAGCGCCAGCCAGAAGTCCGCCGACGAGGCCGGCGACTGGGCGGCGCTGCCCGCGGTCGTCCTGCAGCCGTCCACCGAATCGCTGCTGCAGGTCGACGAGCCGGGCACGCAGTCCTACCTCGAACGCCACGAGTGGACCGAGCACGGCACCTGCTCGGGCCTGTCGCAGCAGAATTTCTTCGCGCCGACGCTGGCGATGCTCGACGGCATCAATGCCAGCAACCTCGGCTCCACGGTGTCGGCCAACGTCGGCGGCCACGTGACGCTGGCGCAGCTGCAGTCAGCCGCGGCGCTGGACTACGGCACCTACGCCAAGATCGACATCGAGTACCTGTGCATCAGCTCGGGCGGCAAGAGCTGGCTGGAGGAGGTCCGCTTCCACATGCGCCTGCCCAGCCCCCTGCCGACGACCGTGCAGTCGTCGTACATGGCCAAGCCGCTGAATCCGGCATCATCGAGCCAGCTTTGCAAGAGCACCACGCCGATCTACATCCGCGCCGTGAACTGATGCCCTGACCGGCCCCGGCGGCGGCGCGTGCCGGGCCCGCCGCCCTCTCCTTCACTTCGCCGTCGCCGCCCTGCTTCTCAGGCGTCGGCGGTGCCGCTGCCGCCCTCGCCGGGCTTGTCGTCGCCGCCCAGCAGCTCGCCGATCGCGCGCAGGTCCTCCACGCGGTCGCAGATCGCCTTGAGCGCCATCAGGATCGGGGTGCCCAGCAGCAGCCCCCAGACGCCCCACAGCCAGCCCCAGGCCAGCACGCCGATGAACACGACGACGGCGTTGAGCCGGCTGGTGCGGCTGGTGAGCCACGGCGTGATGATGTAGCCCGAGATCACGTGCAGGACGATGGACACGCTGCCGACGGCCAGCGCCATCTGCAGCGTTCCGAACTGCAGCAGCGCCACCACCGCCGACGCGCCGCAGATCACGACGGTGCCGACGTAGGGCACGAGGTTCATCACGCCGGCGAGCACGCCCCAGACCGCGGCGTTGTTGAAGCCCAGCGCCCAGAACGCCAGCGCCGTGGCCAGGCCCACGACGACGCTGGTCAGCAGCTGCACCAGCAGGTAGCGCTGGATCTGCTCGGTGATCTCGTCGAGCGCCTGCACGGTGATCTTGCGCTTGGCGAAGTTGGGGCCGGCGATGCGCGCGAGCTTGCGCCGGAAGGTGTCGCCCGCGCACAGAAGGAAGTAGGTGATGAAGGCCACCACCAGCGCCTGCGCCGCCGCCTCGGCCACGCGCATCGTGCCCGTGAGCACGTAGTCCTGGATGTTGAACTGCGGCTTGACGATCTGCACCTTGGCCACGCCGGGCGCGGGCCTCGAGCTCTCGGTGGCCTGCGCGATGGTGGCGGCGGCCTTCTGCACCTGCTCGATGGTCGAGGGGCTCGGGTCGCGCTGGCGCGGATACAGCGGATGCAGGGTGTCGCGCATCTTCTGCGCGGCGCCGGGCAGCGATTCGATCAGGTTGTTGGTCTGGTCGGTGAGCGACCAGGCGCCCCAGGCGACGCCGCCCACCAGTGCGGCCATGACGACCGCCGCGCCGAGCGCACGCGGAACGTGCAGGCGCACCATGCGATCGACCAGCGGCGTCAGGGCGTAGCTGAACAGCAGGCCCATCAGAACGGGGATCACGACCGGCGCGGCCCAGCGCAGGAAGTACAGCCCCAGCAGCGAGGCGATGACGATCATCGAGGTGCTGCGCACGTCGATCGGCATGTGCAGCAGCAAGCGCTCCTTCTCCCGCGGCGCACCGCCTTCGCCCGCGGCCTCCGCCTCGACGGCCGCCTCCACCGGATCGTCGCTCGGGAAGACGTGGACGGCGCTCATCGCCCGGCCTCCGCGGGCTCGCGTGATCGGTCTGCGCGGTGCTGCGCCATCGTCGTCTCCGTCATCATTGTCGAGTCGCCCCAGTGTGGAGCTGCCGCGGCCAGCGCCCGGTAGGCCGAGCCCATCACCGCGCGTAGGACAGCAGGCAAGCGGACGGCCCGCGACGGGGGATACCCCCGGGCCACTGCCATAATCGACGCAGTTCCATCGTCCCCGGGCCCGCCGTCGCATGTCCCAAGCACCCCGCCCCACCGATTCCCCGTCCGCATCGTCCAAGCGCGTGTTGCTGGTCGACGACAACGTCGACGCCGTCGAGTCGATGGAGATCCTGCTGCAGGCGTTCGGATACGACGTCGCCACGGCCATCCACCCGGAACTCGCGCTGGGCAAGCTCGAGTCGTTCGCGCCGGCGGCGGCCGTCATCGACATCGGCCTGCCCGGCATGGACGGCTACCAGCTCGCCGCCGAGATCCGGCGCCGCCTGGGCGGCCGGCCGATGCGACTGGTCGCCTTCACCGGCTATGGCAGCCCGGACGACGTGGCGCGCGCCCACGCGGCCGGCTTCGACGCGCACCTGGTCAAGCCGGTCGAGATCGAGCAGCTGCTGGCCGCGCTCGGCGGCGCCTGACCGGCCGCGACACGAAACCCCTGGGATGCTCAGCGTCACCTCGACGACCACCGACGCGGCATCGCGGCGCCAAGTACATTGCCACGGGAAGCGCCCACGATTGACCAGCGCAGTCGGCCAGCGTAGCGTTGCGGGCAGCATGGAC
>DATCRO010000157.1:0-2549 GCA_036569025.1 Burkholderiaceae bacterium | reverse complement strand
GCCGTGCCACGCGGCGAAGGGCTCGGCGAGCTCCTCGGTCTGCGCCACGTCCAGGCCCAGCGACATCTCGCGCACGGCGGCATGGCCCGGGTCGTCGGCCAGCGCGGCCTGGGCGTCGAAGCCCAGCACCAGCACCGGCGGGGCGCCCTCCTCCAGCGCGGGCAGCACGAGACGGCCCGGCACCGCGCCCGGCACGAAGCCGTGGCGCTGCGCGACCTGCTGCAGGTAGCCCACCGACCACGCCACCGAGTTGGCGCGCAGCAGCGCCACGAGCTGCGCGTCGTGCTGGCTGGCGAAGGCGTCGAGCTCGCGCGCGCGGGCCACGCTCTCGAGCATGTCGGGCAGGTCGGTGGACGCGCCGATCGCCTGCGCGAAGGTCTCGAGCTTCTGCACGAACTCGGAGAATTCGATCTCGTTGAGCGCGCCGTTGCGGTTGGCCATCTGCACCCCGGCCTGGAACTCGCTGTAGCGCGCGTTGGCGGCGATGGTCTCCCACTCGCCCGTCTCGCTGTTGAGGCCCTCGATGAAGAACGGCTTGGTGCCGACGCGGTTGGCGCCGGGCAGGTGCGGCAGCACGCGTTCGCCGGCCATCGGGCTGTCGACGCTCAACGTGGCGATGGCGTCGATGAGCGCGTCGAGGCGCACGGCGCGCCGCGCGGGCGCGAGGCGGCTGTCCGCGCGCGCCGGCGGCGCGGCCGCGGGCAGTTCGTCGTCCACCGGCGGCGCCACGTCCCCGCCCAGCGTGGGTTCGCGCCGCAGGTCGTCGTCGACGACGACGCTGAGGCCGCCGGGCCGGCGCGCGATCCGGCGCGCCTTCCACCAGCCCTGCGCGACGATGCCGCCCAGCACCAGCAGGGCCAGCGCGATCAGGGCGGTCGTGAGGTTCAGGTGCATGCGGCCCCGGGTTCCCTCAGGCGGCCTCGGCCATGGACAGCGCGGCCTCCATGTCGACCGCCACGATGCGCGAGACGCCCTGCTCCTGCATCGTGACGCCGATCAGCTGCTCGGCCATCTCCATCGCGATCTTGTTGTGCGAGATGAACAGGAACTGCGTGCCCTTGTGCGACATCTCGGCCACCAGCTTGGCGTAGCGCTCGGTGTTGGCGTCGTCCAGCGGCGCATCGACCTCGTCCAGCAGGCAGAACGGCGCCGGGTTCAGCATGAAGATGGCGAACACCAGCGCGATGGCCGTGAGCGCCTTCTCGCCGCCCGAGAGCAGGTGGATGGTGGAGTTCTTCTTGCCCGGGGGCTGCGCCATCACCTGCACGCCGGCGTCCAGGATCTCGTCGCCGGTCATCACCAGCCTGGCCTGGCCGCCGCCGAACAGGCTCGGGAACATGCGGCCGAACTGCTCGTTGACGAGGTTGAACGTCTTCATCAGCAGCTCGCGCGTCTCGAGGTCGATCTTGTGGATCGCGCCCTCGAGCGTGCGGATGGCGTCGTTCAGGTCTTCGGTCTGCGCGTCGAGGAAGGTCTTGCGCTCGCGCGCGGCGACCAGCTCGTCGAGCGCGGCGAGGTTGACCGCGCCGAGCGCGTTGATCTCGCGGCCGATGCGGTCGATCTCGGTCTGCAGGCCGTGCAGCTTGACGCCGCCCTCCTCGATGCCCTTGGCCAGGGCCTCGAGGTCGACCTCGGCGGCCGCCAGCTGCTCCATGTACTGCGCGCCGCCCAGCTGCGCGGCCTGCTCCTCGAGCTGCAGCTTGGTGATGGCGTCGCGCAGCGGCTGCAGGCTGCGTTCGAACTCGAGCCGCTGCTCGTCGGCCTTGCGCAGCTGCGCGGACAGCTCGTCGTACTCGGAGCGCACCGCGCCGAGCGCGGCCTCGCGCTCCGAACGCAGCGCCAGCGCGTCCTGCAGGCCCGCCTGCGCGGCCTGGTCGTTGAAGCTGTCGAGCTCCAGCGTCAGCTGCTCGCCCGCCTGCGTGTTGGCCTGCACCTGCTGCGCGGCCGTCTCGATGGCGCGCTGCAGCTCGCCCTGGCGGGCGTTGAGCGCGCGGGTGTCGAACTGCGCCTCCTGCGCGCGCCGCTCCAGCGCGCGCAGCTGCTCGCGCGCGTCCGACAGCTTGCGCTCCGCGGCGATGACGGCCTCCTCGAGGTCGGCCTGGCGCTCCTGCGTCTCGGCCAGCTGCAGGTCGAGTTCCTCGAAGCGCGCCTCGCCGGTCATGCGGCGCTCGATCAGGCCCTCGTCCTGGGCGTCGATCTCGGCGAGCTCGTCCTCCAGCTGCGTGCGGCGCGTCGTCGCCGCCTCGGCCTGCGAGGACAGGCGCAGCAGCTCGACGTGCAGCTCGTGCGCGCGCGTCTGCGCGTCCGAGGCCTCGCGCCGCACCGACTGCAGGCGCTGCGCCGCATCGGTGTACGCGGCCTCCAGGCGGATCAGCGCCGCGCGCGATTCGTCGGTGATCAGCGCCTGGGCCTTCGACTCGCGCTCCAGCTGCTCGATCTCCTGCGCGCGCGCCAGCATGCCGGCCTGCTCGGAATCGGGCGCGTAGAACGCCACGGCGAACTGCGAGACGGCATGGCCCTCGCGGGTCATGATGATCTCGCCGTGCGTG
>DATCRO010000156.1:0-5976 GCA_036569025.1 Burkholderiaceae bacterium | reverse complement strand
CATGCTGACTGGAGTCTCCCTCTCGGAGGGAGGCTGGAGGGTGCAGTCAAACATGCTGGAGCTCCCTCTCGGAGGGGGCTCGGGGGAGCCGTGCATTCAACCGCTAGGAGTCTGCGCGGCTTCTGCCGCGCAGACTCCTAGCCGCTAGTTCGGCAACGCGCGCGCCGCCGGCGCCAGCGCCATCTCGCGCTTGATCGCCGCCCCCAGCTCGATCACGGCCATCGCGTAGTAGCTCGACCAGTTGTAGCGCGTCACCACGTAGAAGTTGGACGTGCCGGCCACGTAGCTGGGCGGCGCGTCGCCGTTCTGCAGCTCGACGAAGCCGAGCTTGCCCGGAAAGTCGCGCGCCTCGGGCGGCAGTTGCGCGCCGGCGTCCAGCAGTTCGGCGACGCTCAGGCGCGGCACGATGTCGACGGCGACGAGGCGGGCGCGCGCCTCGAGGTCCGCCGGCGGCTGCACGTCGAAGTAGATCGGCAGGTCGCGCTGCCAGCCGAAGGTGGCCATGTAGCTGGCGATGCTGCCGATCACGTCGTCGCCGCCGGCGGCCAGGTCGACGTGGCCGTCGTGGTCATAGTCGACCGCGTACTTCAGCAGGCTGCTGGGCATGAACTGCGGCCAGCCGATGGCCCCCGCGAACGAGCCGCGCACGCTGTCGGCCTCGCGCCCCTCGAGGGCGCACCACACGAGGTAGGCGCGCAGCTCGCCGCGGTAGAACGCGCTGCGGTCGGAGCGGCCCTTGGGGAAGTCGAAAGCGAGCGTGGCCAGCGAATCGAGCACGCGGAAGTTGCCGGTCATGCGGCCGTAGAAGCTCTCGACGCCGACGATGCCGGCCACCAGCTCGGGCGGCACGCCGTAGCGTCGCTGCGCGTCGTCGAGCGTGGCCGCGTGCGCCTGCCACCACTGCACGCCGGCGGCGATGCGCCTCTGCTCGATGAAGCGGGCGCGGTAGGCGGCCCAGTTCTTCGCGGTGCCGGCCGGGGCCGGCATGATGGCCTTGGCGACCGCGGGCTGGTAGCGCGCCCGCGACAGTTGGTCCTCGACCCATTCGCGGTCGAGCCCGCGATCCTCCGCGACCTGCGCAGCGAACGCCAGCACGTCGTCGCGCCGGCCGTAGACGAAGCTGTCGGGCGCGTCGTCGTCGCGCACGGCGGGCCTGGCCTTCCGGTGCTTCCTGGCGGCCTTGGGCTTGGCCTTGGCATGCGAGGCCGCCGGCGCGGAGGCCGCCGCGTCGGCCTGCGCGCGCGCCGGGATCGTGATCGCCGCGACGGCGAGGACGGCGATCGTCGCGACGAGGTGCTGCAGGACGGTGCAAGAGGGCAGGCGGAGCTCGGGCGCGCGGAACAGGATCATCGAGCCAGTTTAGCGACGTGCGGGACGTCCACGACGCGACGTGTCGCGTGCGTGCCTAGGGGCTTGCGCGCAGGGGCGCCGCGTCCCCCGCGCGGGCGCGGTGCGCGAGCGCGGCCGCCAAGGCCCGCGCGGCGTCGCGCACGCTGCCCCAGTCGGGCGTGGCGGTGCCGGCTGCGGGGCCGTAGCGCAGGCGCTCGAGCGCATCGAGCGATTGCGCCAGCGCCTCGGCCGGCATGCCGAAGCGCCGCCGCAGCGCGGCCGCGACGACGCCCGGCGACTCGTGCGGCGCGACGCGCACGTCGTGTGGCTGCAGCGCGCGCAGCGCGGACGCGAGCCGGCGCGACAGGCGCTGGCCCGGCGTGCGGCGGTGCGAGTCCCACCAGGCCAGTCCGGTGCCGGCCAGCGCCGTGCCGCTGATCAGGATCATCAGCAGGCGGCCCAGGTCGTCGGTGTCGGGCGAGCCGACGCCGGCCTTCTTGAGCAGGTCGAACTGCGCATTGCGGTTGTAGCCCAGCACCCAGCGGTTCCAGCGGTTGTCCAGCGTCTCGCGCCACGCGCGCATGCGCTGCAGCAGGCCCGGGCTCACCGCGTTGAAGGCGCTGCCGACGAGGCCCGCGGCCGGCTGGATCGCGCGGCCGCGCTCGATGCGGTCGGGGGCGACGGCCGCGGTCGGGTCGGCCCGCACCCAGCCGCGCGCCGGGTTCCAGTACTCGACCCACGCGTGGGCATTGCTCTGGCGCACGATCACGTAGCCGTCCTCGAGTTGCGGGTCGGCGCCCTGGTAGCCCGTGACCACGCGCGCCGGGATGCCCATGGAGCGCAGCACCACGACGAAGGCGGTGGCGAAGTGCTCGCAGAAGCCGACGCGGCGATCGAGCCAGAACTCGTCCACCGGATCCTGCTCGTACGCGCCGGGCGCCAGCGTGTAGGTGAAGCCGGCCGTGCCGATGTGGCGGTACAGGCTCTCGACGATCGCGTCCGGGTCGGCCGGCTTGCCGCCGCGGCCCGGGTGGTCGCGCCGCCATTGCTCGGCCCAGGCGCGGGTGCGCGGGAACAAGCGCGGGGGCAGCCGCAGGTTCGCGCCGAGATCCGACGGCGTCGCGCCGACGATGCGGTCATCCAGCCCCGCGACCGCGCGCAGCCGCACGCGCTGGGAGATCGGACGGCGCGTGCGCCATTGCAGGTCGAGGTCGGGCAGCGGCCGCACGTCGCTGCCGTCCAGCACCTGCACGCCCTGCGACGGATCGGCGGGTTGCTGCGTCGACGGCGGCGGCGTGATCTCCAGCATCGGCAGCCAGGTGAGCTGCGTCGGCTCCAGCGTCATTTCGTAGGGCGTGGGCTGGCCGCGCTCCTCCACGGTGAGCGTGCGCGCCGCGCCGACGCGGCGCGAGCGGCCATCCAGAAGGGACTGGGCACGCCATTCGTGGCCGTCGGTGTCGGTCAGCACCGGCCCGCGGAAGTACAGCCGGCCCGCCGGCGGCGGCCGGCCGTCGAAGCGCACGCGGAACGCGATGCTGTCGTCGTTGGCGAGGTCGGCCACGCTGCCCAGCTCGAGGCGATCGGACAGCCCCGTGCGCGCCGCCGAATCGGCCGACGGCCACAGCGGACCGATGCGCGGGAACAGCAGGAACAGCGCCACCATCACCGGCGTGCCGATCAGCGCGGCGCGTCCGGCCAGCCCCGCCGCCTGGCGGATCGTCGGCCGCCCGGCGGGGATGTGGGCCAGCGTCAATGCCGTCAGCCAGCCCCAGACCGACAGCGCGGTGCCGAGCGCGGTGAGCAGCGTCTGCGAGTACAGGAACGTGGTCAGAACCAGGAAGAAGCCGAGGAAGAACACGACCAGCGCGTCGCGCCGCGCGCGCAGCTCCAGCGTCTTCAGGCCCATCAGCACCACCAGCAGCGTGACGCCGGCGTCCTTGCTGACCAGTGTCTTCTCGGCGGTGAACGTGAGCACGGCGGCCAGGCCCAGCAGCGCCAGCACCGCCATGCGACCGGGCAGGGGCGACTGGCGCCACGCGAGCCAGCCGCGCCAGCCCAGCACCAGGGCCGACAGGCCCGACACCCACGGCGGCAGGTGCAGCAGGTGCGGCAGGATGGTCCAGCCGATCAGCACGATCATGAACAGCGTGTCGCGGGCCTCGCGCGAGGGCGCACGCCAGCGCGACGGCGCGCGCGCAGCGGACTGGTCGATGGCGATGTCGCGGCCGGTCATCGCGGTCATAGCCTGGCGAGCGCGCGCAGCGCGGCATGCCGGTGCGGGGCGCCGTTGTCCGGCGCGAGCTCGGCGCCGGGCAGGGCCAGTCCCCAGCGATGCCCGGCGGCGTCGGCCGCGACGACCCAGGCGGCCAGCCGCGACAGCCGCGCCTCGGTGTCCAGGCCCTGCGCCTGCTGCCAGTGCAGCATCAGCTCGCGCTGCACGGCGCCGGCGGTCTCGCGGCTGATCAGCTCGCCGGTGCGGGCGGCCTTCTTCCACACCACCTGGCGCAGCGTGTCGCCGCGGCGGTAGGCGCGCACGCCCTCGAACTCGGTGCCCGAGCCGGTGCGCGCGGCGGGGCGGTCGTCGCCCTGCGACGCCTCGACCTGCGGCCACGGCGGCGTCGGCGACTCGGGGCGCGGGTAGATCCACTGCTGGCCGGCCGGCCGCCAGATCGTCCACGCGCGGAACAGGCCGAACGGGTAGCGCGACTCCACGCGCACCACCGGCAACTGGTGCAGGCCGCGGCGCGGCGCGAGCCAGCTCAGGTGCACGGAGACCTGGCCCTGCGCCGGGATCTCGGCGTAGGCGAGCGGGATCGGGCGCACGCCCAGGTCGAGGCCGAAGCCCACGCCCAGGCGCGCGCCGCCGGGGTTGGTGACGACCACCTCGAGCACCGCGGCGTCGCCGTCGAACGCGGGCACCAGCGGCTTCAGGTGCAGCGTGAGGCCGCGCAGGCTGCCGTGCGTCATCTGCATCGACGCCGCGGCGCTGCCCGCGAGCAGGAAGGTGAGGGCGAAGCCCAGGCTCAGCTGGTAGTTGATCGACACGACCAGCAGCAACATCAGCACGACGCCGAACATGAGGCCGGCGCGCGAGGGCACGATGTAGATGTTGCGCTGGGTCAGCGTCTGGCTCTCGCGCGGCTCGCGGCGGCCGTCCCACCAGGCGCGCCAACGGCCCCGCACGTCGAGGAACGACGGGCGGACCGCAGGCGGCGCAGTCGTCTGTGCCATGGCCGGGATCAGGGCAGGGCGATCGATTCGATCATCGCGCGCACCTGCTCGCGCCGGCCGCGCCCCGCGCCGGGCACCGGGATCAGGCGGTGCGCGATGGCCTGCGGGAGGATGGCCTGCAGGTCGTCGGGGCTGACGAAGTCGCGTCCGGCGAGCAGGGCACGGGCGCGCGACAGCCGCAGCACGCCGATGCCCGCGCGCGGCGACAGGCCCTCGCTGAACCAGTGGCCCGAGCGCGTGGCCGCGATCAGCGCCTGCAGGTAGTCGAGCAGCGAATCGGACACGTGCACCTGGCGCACCGCGGCCATCGCCTCGATCAGCTCGGCCGGCGTCATCACCGGCGCCAGCCTGGCGACCGCCTCGCGGCGATCCTGGCCGGCCAGCAGTTCGCGCTCGGACTTCGCGTCGGGGTAGCCGAGCGTGATGCACATCAGGAAGCGATCGAGCTGCGACTCGGGCAGCGCGTAGGTGCCCAGCTGGTCGCCCGGGTTCTGCGTGGCGATCACGAAGAAGGGCTGCGGCAGCGGTCGGGTCCGGCCGTCGACGCTCACCTGCTGCTCCTCCATCGCCTCCAGCAGCGCGCTCTGCGTCTTCGGGCCGGCGCGGTTGATCTCGTCGGCCAGCAGCACCTGCGCGAACACCGGGCCGGGGTGGAACGCGAAGCTCTCGTTGCTGCGCTCGTAGACGCTGACGCCCACCAGGTCACTGGGCATCAGGTCGGCGGTGAACTGCACGCGCGAGAAGCTCAGGCCCAGCGAGACCGCGAGCACGTGCGCCAGAGTGGTCTTGCCCACGCCGGGGACGTCCTCGATGAGGAGGTGGCCGCCGGCCAGCAGGCAGGCGATGGAGTCGTCGATCTGGGCCGGCTTGCCGACGATGATCGTGCTAATCTGGCCTTGCAGCCGTGTCAGGCGCGCTTGCAGCGATGAAGTCATGGCTCAACGATAGCCGAACGGCAGGGACAACGCGTGCACGCGGGCGGACAGGGACGACATGAACACCAGGGATTCGAGACAGGCGGTCGCAGCGACCGGGCAAGCGGGAGGCCGATGATGTCGACCGCGTACTTCACCCACGCCGACTGCCGTCGCCACGACATGGGCCGGGGCCATCCCGAATGCCCGGCGCGGCTCGATGCGATCGAGGATCACTTCCTGGCCACCGGACTGGCCGACGTGCTCGCGCGCCACGACGACGCGCCCGTCGCGCGGCTCGAGGACCTGGCCCACGCCCACACCGGCGGCTATCTCGGCGAGCTCGGCGAGATCTTCGAGCGCGTGGCCGAATCGGGCGAGCTGACGTCGGTCGATCCCGACACCGCCGCCTGCCCGCAGACACGCCAGGCCGCACTGCGCGCCGCCGGCGCCGCGGTGGCCGCCACCGATCTCGTGCTCGACGGCCGGGCCGAGAACGCGT
>DATCRO010000155.1:0-2453 GCA_036569025.1 Burkholderiaceae bacterium | reverse complement strand
GTACCGCGACGTCAAGCTGGCGAAGCAGCAGGCCGCCAAGCTGGAGAACATGTTCGACCAGACGGGCGAAAGCGCGCAGACGCTCAGCCTCATCGTCAAGGCCGACGTGCAGGGCTCGCAGGAGGCGCTGGCGCAGAGCCTGGTCAAGCTGTCGACCGACGAGGTCAAGGTGCAGCTGGTCTACGCGGCCGTGGGCGGCATCAGCGAGTCGGACGTCAACCTGGCGATCGCGTCGAAGGCCGTCATCATCGGCTTCAACGTCCGTGCGGACGCCGGCGCGCGCAAGCTCGCGGAGAACAACGGCGTCGACCTGCGCTACTACGACATCATCTATGACGCCGTCGACGAGGTGAAGGCCGCGATGACGGGCATGCTGGCGCCGGAACAGCGCGAGGAAGTCATCGGTGCCGCCGAGATCCGCGCGATCTTCACGGTGTCCAAGACGAACATCGCCGGTTGCATGGTCACCTCGGGCATCGTGCGCCGCAGCGCGCGCGTGCGCCTGCTGCGGGACAACGTGGTCGTCTACACGGGCGAGCTCGAATCGCTGCGCCGCATGAAGGACGACGTGCGCGAAGTGCGCGAAGGCTTCGAGTGCGGCCTGACGATCAAGAACTACAACGACGTCAAGGAAGGCGACCAGCTCGAGTTCTTCGAGATCAAGGAAGTCGCCCGAACGCTTTAAGGCGGGATGCACTTCACCTGTGCAAAAGCCCCGCCAGAAAGTTGGCGGGGCTTTTCACTTGAGAGGGCAGTAGAACGATCATGCGACACAAGCAACGAAGCATTCCGAACCGCGGTTTCCGCGTGGCCGACCAGATCCAGCGCGACCTGGCCGAGCTGATCCGCGAGCTGAAGGATCCCCGCGTGGGCATGATCACCATCAACTCGGTGGAGGTCACGCCCGACTACGCGCATGCGAAGGTGTTCTTCTCGCTGCTGATCGGCGATCCGTCCGAGAGCGAGACGGCGCTCAACGAGGCCGCCGGCTTCCTGCGCAACGGCCTGTTCAAGCGCCTGGCGATCCACACGGTGCCCACGCTGCACTTCCACTTCGACCGCACCACCGAGCGCGCGGCCGAGCTCAACGCCATGATCCTGCAGGCCAATGCGACGCGCGCCAAGGAAGACGACGCCAAGCCGGACGCAGAGCCGAAGTCCGGAGACTGAGCCAGACCATGACCGAGCTGCAAGCCACCGCCGCGAACGACGCCGCCGCCCCCGCGCGCGCGCCGCGTCCCGCGCGCGTGCGCGTGCAGCGCCGGCCGGTGCACGGGGTGCTGCTGCTGGACAAGCCGCTGGGCCTGTCGTCCAACGACGCATTGCAGAAGGCCAAGTGGCTGCTCCGTGCCGAGAAGGCCGGCCACACCGGCACGCTCGACCCGCTGGCCACCGGCCTGCTGCCGCTGTGCTTCGGCGCGGCCACCAAGTTCTCCCAGATCAGCCTCGACTCGGACAAGGCCTACCGCGCCGTGCTGCGCCTGGGCCAGACGACGCGCACCGGCGACGCCGAAGGCGAGGTCGTGCGGACCCGTCCGGTCCATGTCGACCGCGCCGCGCTGGAAGCCGCCTGCGCCCGCTGGACCGGCCCGATCCGCCAGGTGCCGCCGATGTACTCGGCCCTCAAGCACGAGGGCAAGGCGCTGTACGAATACGCCCGCGACGGCGTGCAGATCGAGCGTGCCGCGCGCGACGTGACGATTCACACGCTGGACATCGTGGATTGGCAGCATGGAAACCCGGAGACGGCGACAATCGAGGTTCGCTGTTCCAAGGGCACCTACGTCCGGACGCTGGCCGAGGACATCGGCGAGACGCTGGGCTGCGGCGCCCACCTGGTCGGCCTGCGACGCCTTGCCAGCGGCCCGTTGACGCTCGAGTCGGCGATCACGCTGGAGGCGCTCGAGGCGATGCCCGAGGCCGAGCGCCAGGCCTGCCTGCTGCGACCCGATTCCCTGCTGGCCGACTGGCCGGCCGTGCGCCTCGAGGCCAGCGAGGCGGCGCGTTTCCTGACCGGCCTGCGCCGGCGCGTGGCCGAACCCGACCGCCCGCACGTCCGCGTGTACGGCCCCGGACAACATGCGCTGCTGGGCAGCGCGCACATCACGGCGGGCGAACTGATCGCCGACCGCCTGCTGAGCCCCGCCGAAGTGCAGGGCCTGTCGAACTGAACCCCAGATCCCTCCAGAGACCGTCATGACCACAAGCACGCAGATCCGCAACATCGCCATCATCGCCCACGTCGACCATGGCAAGACCACGCTCGTCGACCAGCTGCTCCGCCAGAGCGGCACCTTCGCCGAGCACGAGAAGGTCGTCGACACCGTGATGGACAACAACGCGATCGAGCGCGAGCGCGGCATCACCATCCTGGCCAAGAACTGCGCGGTCAGCTGGAAGGGCACGCACATCAACATCGTCGACACCCCGGGCCACGCGGACTTCGGCGGCGA
>DATCRO010000154.1:0-3150 GCA_036569025.1 Burkholderiaceae bacterium | reverse complement strand
TGGAGCTGGTCCTCCATGCGCTTGCGCTGGTCGATGTTGCGCGACAGGCAGAGGATGTCGTCGCCCTGGCCGCCCACCGACAGCGAGCGCAGCGCGCTCTCGAGCCACACGTATTCGTCGTTCGCCAGCCGCGCGCGGTAGGCGACCGTCGTGGCGCCGTCGCCCGACGCCGCCGCGTCGAAGGCGGACTGCAGCAGCGGCAGGTCCTGCGGATGCACGCGCTGCGCGATGTTGGTGCGCAGCAGCGCCGCCGCCTCGACGCCCAGCACGTTGAGCGAGGCCGGGGAGGCGAAGTGGATCGAGCCATCGCGCGCGTGGCGCGTGATCAGGTCGGTCGAGCCCTCGGTGATGAGCTGGTACTGGCGCATCGTGCTGACCAGCGATTCCTCGCGCTCGTTCAGGCGCCGCGTCAGCGCGTTGAAAGCCGAGGTCAGCGCATGCACCTCGCCGCTGCCCGCGGCGCTGCCGCCCGGCAGCGGGGCGATGCGGCCGTCGGTCGCGGTGTAGGCGGTGATGTGGCGGCTCAGCGCGATCAGCGGCTGCGTCAGGTAGCGCGTCAGCGACCAGATCGCGAACAGGATGCCCAGCGCGCACGCGGCCAGCGCCAGCAGGAAGTTGCGCACGAGGTTGCCGACGTAGGCATAGGCCTCGTCCTTGGGGTAGACGGCCGAGACGATCCAGCCCGCCGTCTTGATGCGGTGGTAGCTGATGAACGCCTCGCGGCCGTTCTCGTCGGCGCTCGAGCCCGACCCTTCGAAGCCGGTGAGCGCGCGGTCGAACAGCGCGTTGACGCCCGGTGCGTACATGGGCTTGGACAGGCGGCGCGCGTCAGGATCGATGATCAGCTTGCCGTCGCCCGTGACGATGGACACGTAGCCCGTCTGCCCGATGCGGGTCTTGGCGACGCTGCCCAGCATCTCCGGACGCGTGAGCCCCAGGCTGCCGGTGAGCAGGCCGATCAGCTTGCCGTCGCGCGCCAGCACGGGCATCGTCAGCACGACGACGTAGTTGCCGTCGCCGGCGTTGGTCTTGAACGGTTCGGAGATGACGGGCCGGTGGGTCTGCAGCGTCTGGCGGATGTAGGGACGCCAGGTCGCGTCGTTGCCGATGCGGTCGGGACGGTACGGCCGTTCGGCCAGCAGGATCCCCTTGTCCGAGAACAGGAAGACGGAGCGGTCGAAGATGGACGCCAGCCCGTCGTTGCGCTCGAGCGCCTCGCGCGCGCTGCGCACATCCGCCAGGTCGTGCTCGTCGATGTGCGCCGCGCTGTCGCGCAGCGCGGTCTGCAGCAGCTCGAGGCGGTAGTCGACGTTCTCGGCGATGCGGCCGACGAGCAGGTCCTGCTCGCTGGACAGCACCGCGCTGAGCTGCTTGTCGAAGGTCTTGAGCGAGACCGACGCCATCACGGCCACGCCTGCCAGGAAGACGATCGAGGTCGCCAGGGAGGCGCGCGTGGCCAGGCTCTGCGGCACGAGCCAGCGGCGCGCTTGCAGGATCTTGCGGAGCAGGGGGATGGACATGTTGGATCTCTCGAGGCGGGTTCATCGCCTATTCGGGAATGGTGGCGCTCGCTGTACCCCTGGAGGTGTCGGGAGTTCTGGTCGAGCAGCCGGCGAGCGCGCGATGTGTGTGAAATGTCCGCCGGAGGCGGCTGTTCGGCGGGCCGGCGCAGGCGGGGCTGGAGATCTCCCTACAGCGGCGCGGGCGCGCCTGGCGCGCGATCGAGCGCGATCGCTAGAGCGGCCGCTTGCGCGGTGCGGCGTCGGCCAGGGTCTGCTGGAAGATCGTCTCGACCGGGCGGTCCTCCGGCAGGACATAGACGACGCCGCGCGCCCGGCCGAGGGCGCCCATGACGACCCCGTCGAAGAACGCGGGGGGCACCACCACGCAGCCGTACGACTGGCGATGCGCGGCGGGATCGGTCGAGGCGAGGGCGGCCTGCCGCCTGGGCTGCGACCGCCCCGGGCGCAGCCGGTGGATGGCGAGCGCGGTGTCGTAGTCGATCCAGACGTTGGCCTCGCCCGTCGGCGTGCGGCCCGGCTGCGAGTCGAAGCGGCCGGCCGGGGTCGTGCGTTCGAAGGGACGGATCTGGTTCACGGGACGCTGGCCGATGCCCGGCGCCGACTCGTCGCCGCGGGCAAGGCCGGTCAGGACGGCCGAACTGCCGACCAGGCGGCCGTCGGCGGCATGGACGTAGATGTGGGCCGTCTTCTTGTCGACGATGGCGTACGGCCGGCCGTGGTTGTCGTCATGGTCGCGAACCCACTTCTCGGCGAAGCGGACGTCGCTCGAGGCCGTCTCGGGCTCGAACACCGGTTCAGGGGGATGGACCGCGGCACAGGCGTGCCACGCGGCGCCGGCCAGGAGCGCAGCGCACGACGAACGAAGCGACATGGGGAAGGGACGGGCGCCCGAGCGCCTTCGCAGCGGCCCGAATGCAGGCCGGAATGTCCCGAATTTTCCGGGGACGCGGGCGCGTCGATCTTCGGATCAGCGCCGCATCCGACCCGGTTTTGGACGCGAGGCGAAGGCGCGGGGGCACGTCCCGCGCGGCGTCCTCTCAGGTCAGCGCGCGCACCGCCCACATGCCCGTGAACAGCCCGCCCACGCCCAGCAGGACCGAGCCGGCCACGTACAGCAGCGCGAAGCCCGACTGGCCGCGCTCCATCAGCAGCGCCGTCTCGAGCGAGAAGGTCGAGAAGGTCGTGTAGCCGCCCAGGATGCCGGTGGCGATGAACAGGCGCAGCGTCGGGGGCAGCGACAGCTTGAACGCGAACAGCGCGGCGACGACGCCCATCAGGATCGAGCCCGTCACGTTGATGAACAGCGTGCCCAGCGGCCAGTCGGAGCCCACGAGCCGCAGCGAGGCGCCGTTGACGAAGTGACGCAGCGCGGCGCCGTGCTCGACAGGCGATGCGCTATGCTCCGCCCCGTGGGATGGGAATGGGGCTTCCCGACAACCGCCGATCCTGGCTGATCGCTCCTGCCGACACCGGGCGTCCGATGCCCGCGGCGGGAGCGTGCGTTGTCCACGAGCGCGAGCCCGCCGCGGCCCAGGATGTCCACGACACTCCAACCGCGAACTCGACCCATGCACAAATATCTCCTCGTCTTCGTCGGCGGCGGCTTCGGCGCCGCGCTGCGTCACTT
>DATCRO010000153.1:0-2331 GCA_036569025.1 Burkholderiaceae bacterium | reverse complement strand
GACGGGCGCGCCGTCGTCGGTGAGCAGGCGCAGGTGCCAGGTCTTCATCGGCAGCGTCTGGCCGCTGCGCACCCACAGGACGATGAAGTACAGGCCGACCACGACGAACTCGACCCCGATCAGCGACGAACGCAGCTTCATCGCGTTGTTCTGGTGCAGCGCGACGGCGAACACGAGGCCGGTGGCGAAGGTGACGCCGAACAGCAGCACGCCTTCGTAGAGGAAGGCGGCCATGCGGCGCACGAGCGGGGCGGCGGCGAGCCGGGGATCGAGCGGGGCCCCGGAGGCGGCGGCCGCCGTCCGTTCGTTCATCGGCGCACGGACGCCGGCGCCGACGCCGGGGCGGCGGCCACGGTCGCGTGCTTGGGCAGCAGCGTCGTGCGGTCGACGGCATTCGGGCCGACGGCGATCTTGGGCGCGCCTTCGCGCTGGTGCGCCGGCGGCGTGGCGCGGCGCGTGAGCAGCGTTGTGGTGACGCCGGGCCGCTTGGGCTCGACGAGCAGCGGCGCCGATCCGGCGGCCGCGCGAGAGGCGGCCGAGCCGCCGATCAGGTTGTTCTTGGGCTGCACGACGTCCACAGCGGGCGGGGCGTGGCGGCGGGCGAAGGCGGTGTTCGACGCCGTGCTGGCCGGCGCGGCGGCGCGCTTGGCGGCGAGCTCGCGCTTCTTTTCCTCGGGGAGCGCCTGGTAGGCCTTCCAGCGCGCCTCGCGCTCTTCCTTGGACAGGCCGCGCGTCTCCTGGAACACCGTGCGTGCCTGGGTGCGCTGCTGGATGGACATGTGGGCCCACTCGCCCATGCGCTGCGTGGCCCGCTGCTGCTCTTCCGGCGGCATCCTGTGGAAGCGCCCGGCGACGTCGATCCAGCGCTCCTTGCTGCGCGAATCCAGGCCGTTCCAGTCGTTGGCCAGGGGGGCGAGCACCTGGCGATGGGCCGGCGAGAGCTCGTTCCATGCCGGGCCGCCGACGTCGCCCTTGGCTGCCTGGGCGGTCGCCGCGCCGCCGTTGGCGGCGACGGCCGCGGACATGCCAAAGCCCACCGCCGCGACCAGGGCCGCGGCGGCGAGCGATTCGATCAGGCGGGAAAACCGGGAGCGCGCCAAGACTCCTCCGTCACTCGCGGGTGGTCTTGAGGTACTCCGCAAAGCCCGGATCCGTGTAGGCGTCCGGCGGCAGGTCGTCCGACAGCAGGGCGGCGTCCACCTCGGCGACGGCGGCGATCTGCGCCTTGTCATGCACGTGGGCGATGCCGGCCAGGCCCAGCACCAGCAGCGCCAGCGGGGCGGCCGAGCCGAGCTTGAACCACCAGCCCAGCGGGCTGGCCAGCGCTGCGGTGCGGCCGCGGCTGACCACCACCGGCGCGGCGGCCAGCTGTTCCTGGCGGCGCGCGGCCTGGGCACGGGCCAGGGCCTGCTCGCGGGCGAAGCGCAGGCGCTCGCTGATGTCGGGGGCGGTGGACTGGGCGCGCTCGCCAAGCATCGAAGCGACGCGCACGCCGAAGCGGGCCTCCAGGCCGTCGCGATCCGGCAGGGAAAAGGTCGAAGTCGTGTTCTTGGTCATGGTGCGAGTCCCTTGGCTTTCAACGCCTTGGCCAGCGCGTGGACGGCGCGCGAGCAGTGCGTCTTGACGCTGCCCTCCGAGCATCCCATCACGGAGGCCGTCTCTGCAACATCTAGTTCCTCCCAGTAACGCAGCAGGAACGCTTCGCGTTGACGCGCCGGGAGCTCGGCGACTTCGCTTTCGATGAGCTGAAGGATCTGGTCTCGCGATACGGAATCGGCGGCGCTCTCGGTGCCGACGGTTCCCTCGAGGTTGTCCAGCACTTCCAGGATGTCGAACTCGCCGTCGTCGTCGCCGCCACCCCCGAATTCCGAGAAATTGTGCACGACCGCGCTGCGCACCTTCTGGCGCCGGAACCAGTCCATCGTGGCGTTGGACAGGATGCGCTGGAACAGCAGCGGCAGTTCGGCCGCGGGCCGGTCGACGTACTTCTCGGCCAGACGGATCATCGAATCCTGCACGATGTCGAGCGCTGCGTCATCGTCGCGCACGGCGAAGGCCGTGCGCTTGAAGGCGCGCTTCTCGACACTCTTGAGGAAGTCTGAAAGTTCTTTGTCGGTGGCCAAGGTGGAGAACTGAAGCGGCGGCGCGCCCCGTCTGGAGGACGCGGCGGATTATGTCACCGCGCCACAGCCGGGCGACGGGGTGTCGGCACCCGCCGTTCGGCCTCGAAGGCTTCGTATTGCGCGAAGCCTCTGTTCGACACGAATTGGGGGCAGATGCCGTTCTAAAGCCGGGGGATCGGTGCAATAATGGTGCTTCGCACAAATGCGA
>DATCRO010000152.1:0-2375 GCA_036569025.1 Burkholderiaceae bacterium | reverse complement strand
GTGCGCGGGCTGCGGGTCCTTGCCGATCACCGGGTCGTCGTAGGCGGTGCCGGGCTCGGCCATCGAGCGCAGCGCCTTGGCCTTCACGGTGGACATGAAGAGGCCCGCGCCGATGAGCCAGTCGGCCTGCTGCGCGGTCTGCTTCAGCACGTGCTGCTTCACCAGGACGCCGAACACGTCGCAGATCGATTCGTTGAGCGCGCCTGGCTGGCCCTGGTAGACGAGCGCGGCCTCATGGTCGATCACGCCGTGCGTGAGCTCGTGGCCGATGATGTCCACCGCGATGGTGAAGCGGTTCATGACCTGACCGTCGCCATCGCCGAACACCATCTGCGCGCCGTTCCAGAAGGCGTTGTCGTAGTTCCTGCCGTAATGCACGCTGCCGGTCAGCGGCATGCCCGCGCCGTCGATGGAGTCGCGCTCGTACACCTCGCGGTACAGCCGCCAGGTCGCGCCCAGGTGCTCGTAGGCCTCGTCGGCCGCGATGTCGCCGGTGGCGGGCCTGCCTTCGGTGCGCACCAGCCTGCCGGGCAGCTCGGTCGTGTGGCCCGCGTCGTGGATGGCGCGCTCTGGCGAATCGGGCCGCGCGGGGCGCACCGGTGTGCCGGTGATGTTCGACACCACCGCCGGCGGCACCAGGCCGCGCAGCGCGCGATGTTCGCGGTCGATGGCCAGCGTGCTCACCGCGCGCGCGCTCAGCGGCGGGCTGGCGCTTTCGGCAAGCCGGCTCAGCAGGTACGGCGGCACGAAGGCGGGCGGCAGGATCTGCGGATTGCGCGACGGCATGGGCGGGCCTTTCGTCGAAGGTCGATCGGGGTGTCGATCGGTTCGAAACCACCGTAGCAGAAACGCGAGGCGGCGCCTGTCGGATCGCGGCTCAAGCCCTGGGCGGCATGTCGTCTTTGCCGAGCGCGGCGGCCATGAAGTCGACGAAAGTTCGCACGCGCGCCGACAGCTGGTGGCGCTGCGGGTACACCGCGTAGATGTCGGCATCGGGCGTGCGGTAGCTGGCGAGCACCTGCACGAGCCGGCCGCTGCGCAGGTAGCGCGCGATGTCCCACTCGGCGCGCATCAGGATGCCGTGGCCGTCGAGCGCCCAGTTGACCGCGATCTCGCCGTCGTTGGTGCTGAGCATGCCGCGCGTCTTCACCGCCTCGGTGCGCTGCGCGGTGCCGCGCCCGCTGCTCAGGCGCCAGATGCCGTAGGCCTCGTCGCCCTGGCGGATGCCTATGCAGCGGTGCCGCGTCAGGTCGTTGGGCACCTTGGGCTGCCCGGCGCGCGCGAGGTAGGCGGGCGAGGCGCACAGCAGGCGCCGGTTCGACGCGATGCGCCGCGCGATCACGCGGGCCTCGGGCGGTGCGCCGAAGCGGATGCAGACGTCGAAGGCGTCGTCGGTCAGCGGCGGCGGGTTCACCGAGAGCTGCAGCTGCACCTCGACCTGCGGATGCCTGCGCGCGAACTTCGAGATCAGCGGCGCCACGTGGCTGCGCCCGAAGCCCAGCGTGGCGTTCACGCGCAGCAGCCCCTGGGGCTCGCCCTTCGCGCCGCCGAGCAGCTGCGCCATGTCGTCGATCTCGCCGAGGATGCGGCGCGCGTGCGCCACGTAGAGCTCGCCCTCGGGCGTGAGGCTCATGCGCCGCGTGGTGCGGTTCACCAGCGTGACGCCCAGGCGCGACTCCATCTGCGCCAGCCGCTTGCTCACCGCGGGCGTGCTGATGCCGAGTTCTCGCGCCCCCGCGCTCAGGCTGCCGCTGGCCGCGAGCGTGGAGAAGAAGCCGAGATCGGCGGGCTGGACCGGGGCTGCCATGGGTGATCCGATTGTTGAATTCAGGTTAACGATGGATTCACTTCCGCCGTGAATCGTTCGACTCAGCCGATCCTACAGTGGGAGCCCGACAGAGCACCTACACACGAAGAAGGACATCGACGATGAGCAGCTACAGCATCGCCACCATTCCCGGCGACGGCATCGGCAAGGAAGTGATCCCCGCCGGCCGCGAGGTGCTGGAGGCGCTGGCCGCCACCACCGACCGCTTCCGCTTCGAGTTCGAGGACTTCGGCTGGGGCGGCGACTGGTACCGCGCGCACGGCGAGATGATGCCGGCCGACGGCCTCGATGCGCTGCGCGGCAAGGACGCGATTCTTTTCGGCTCCGCGGGCGATCCGCACATTCCCGACCACATCACGCTGTGGGGCCTGCGCCTGAAGATCTGCCAGGGCTTCGACCAGTACGCGAACGTGCGGCCGACGCGCATCCTGCCCGGCATCGACGCGCCGCTGAAGCGCTGCACGCCCAGGGACCTGGACTGGGTGATCGTGCGCGAGAACTCCGAGGGCGAATACGCCGGCGTCGGCGGCCGCGTGCACCAGGGCCA
>DATCRO010000151.1:0-4043 GCA_036569025.1 Burkholderiaceae bacterium | reverse complement strand
GGCCTCGACCTCGCGCGCGGCCTGCGCGGCGCCGGCGTCGTCGGCGTGGATGCGGAAATGGCTGCCGAGCCCCGTGAGCACCTCCTGCAGCTGCGCGGCGCCCTGGCGCGGGATGTCGAGGCCCGCCGGCCCCAGCAGCTGCGCCACGCGCTTCTGCGACGCGCTCAGGCGGATGACTCGCGCGCGCTGCGGTCCATCGCGCCAGATAGAGACCAGGCGCAGCGCCTCGAGTTCCTTGGCCTCGGCCTCGCTGCCGGCCCAGCGCGGCGTGGCGGCGTCGGGCGTCACGCGCAGCGCGGGCTGCAGGCGCACCCGAAGGCGTTCGCCCTCGTCCAGCACCTCCAGCTCGGGGCCGGCCTCCACCAGCTCGATGAACTGCTCGGGCGCATCGCTGAACGCCACGTGCGGATGCCCGAACAACGCGCCCACCGCCTGCGCGAGGTCGAAGCGCAGCGCGCGGCCGAAGCTCTCCTGGCGGATCGCGCGGACGATCGCGGCGTCGGCCGGCGTCAGCGTCGTCGCGCCGCGCTGCAGCCGGCTCAGCGGCACCGCCTTGAGCTGGCCCCAGCCGCGCACGCCGCGCTTCTGCTCGTGCGGCATCAGGCCGGCGACGGCGCCGTGATCGCCCATCTCGATGAGCCAGACGATGCGCGACTCCGGCGTCGCGGTCGCGGCGGCCGGCGCGGCCGCAGCCGGTTCGCCGAGCGCGCGCAGCGCGGCGAGCGCCACCTGCCAGCGCTCCAGTCCCGCCGGAACGAAGAACCACGACGGCGCCGGCTCGCCGCCCAGCACACGCAGCGCGGCCCCCAGCTGCTCGGCCAGGGCGTCGAAGCCGGCCGATTCGTAGGCCTCCTTGAGCTTCCGTGCGGAATCGGCCTCGGCCGGCGGCAGGCCCTCGGCGAGCGAACCCTCCTTGAGCCACGCGCGCATCAGCCAGCGGTCATGGTCCAGCGGAGACACGACGCGCGACGCGCCGCGATACCCCCACTGGCTGCCGTACGGCCGGAACGCCTTCATGTCGCGCGGTGCGGCGCCCAGGCGCATCTGGATGGCCAGCGCGATCGCGCCGAACGGGTGGTCGTGCACCGGCTCGCGCTTGCCGCCCTCGGCGAGGCAGAACTTCAGCGCCTTGTCCAGGTGCCCAGGCGTCTGCTGCGCCAGCAGCGCGAGCACATGGGATCGCGCCACGGACGGCGGCAGCAGCCCGCGCCGCTTGCCCGTGAGCTTGCGCGCGGCGGCAAGCGCGCCATCGAACACCGGCTCGGCATCCGACCAGCGGCCTTGCGTGGCGAGCGCCGCCGCGCTGACGGCCTGGGCGATGACCCGCCTGCTGGCCGCCGTCGCCAGCGGCACGCTGTCGGGATGGGGCGCGGCGGCGAAGCCGTGCGTGGCGCGAATCGCATCGACGAGGTTGCCGGCTTCCCCGGATTCGATGGTCGGCGCCAGCAGATCGTCGAACGACGCCACCCAGTCGGGGCCGCGCCGCTCCGCGCCATCGGCCAGCAGCCGATCGAACGCGAACGACCAGCGCAACCCGTGCGCGTTCGGGCTCGACGCGTCGTCCACCAGCCGCCGCGCCCGCTCACGCACGAAGGCCGGGCCGAGCGCGATGCCCGTGTGCAGCGACGCGCCCAGGCGATCGAGTGCGCCGGCGAGCACGTCGGCCTGCAGCGCCGGATGCAGACGGTCGAACAGCGGTTCGGCGATGCAGTCGGCGATGGCGGTGTCCAGCAGCGCGGGGATGTCGTGCAGGCCGGGCGGCAGCCGATCGAGCAGCTGCGCGATGTCGAGCGGGCCGGCGCCGCACAGCGCGTCGAGGCGCACCCTGGCGATGGCCGCCGACAAGGTCGGCAAGCGTCCGTGCGCCTGGCGGCCGATGCCCGCGGCGTCGTAGGCGTCGGCGTGCGCCAGCGCCTGCTGCAGGCCGGCCTGCGGCGCGCGCATCAGCAGCTGCGCATACAGTGTCGGGTATACGTTCAGCGGCAGCGTCCAGAAGCCCGGACGGCGCTCGTCCTCGTTGGCCAGGCCCGCCTTCTGCAGCCGCGCCAGCGTGTGGCGCACCAGCTCCTGCGACGGCGCCACGCTGCCGGGCGTGCGCAGCGCGGGCATCGCCAGTGCGTCGACCACCCACGCGCGCGAGCGCGCCAGCGCGCCGAGCGCGAGCGCGGCGAGCACGTCACGCGCGGGCGCGTCCAGCCCGGCCAGCGGATCGTCGGCGGGAATCGCGGCCATCAGCGGGCGCGCGTCGACAGGCTCACGCGGACTTGCGCGCCCAGAGCTGCGACACCACGTCGGCCGCGACGCGGCTCAGGTGGTCGCGCACGTGCGGGTCGTCCAGGTCCTCGGCGTCGTCGCCCGCGTCGTCGCCAGGCTCGATCTCGCCGGCCAGCATCGCGATGGTCGCCAGGCCTGGACCGACCTCGGGATCGGACTGCAGCGGCGCCCAGGCCTCGGGCGCGAGGTCGGTGGCGGCCAGGAAGCCCAGGCACCAGTCGGTCGCGTCGGCCAGTTCGTCGCCGTGCGTGCCGGGCACCTCGGCCACGCTGAAGATCGGCTCCCACGCGTCCGGCGGACCGGACAGCGCCTCCTGCACCGCGCGCAGGTGGCGCAGCACGAGCACGGTGGAGCGCTTGCGCTGCTGGTTGCTGCGGAACGGCGCCGGCGCGGGCTCCTGGTCGCCGCCCCAGATCACGGGCAGCCAGTCGCCGGTCTTCATCGTCGACAGCGGCACGGGGCTCACGAGCAGCGCGGTGAGGTAGCCGTCCATGCCGTCCAGCGTCATCGCGCCGTCGGAGGGCAGGCCGGCGAGCAGCTCGTCGAGCGCCGCGAGCTCGTCCTCGCTCAGCGGCGTGACGGCCGACTTCGGGTCATACGACGGGTAGTCCATCCCGGCCTCTCAGGGCTTGAGGACGGCGACGCCGCCCATGTACGGACGCAGCACCTCGGGGATCGTCACCGATCCGTCGGCCTGCTGGTAGTTCTCCAGCACCGCGACCAGCGTGCGGCCCACGGCCAGGCCCGAGCCGTTGAGCGTGTGCACGAGCTCGGGCTTGCCGGCGGCGTTGCGGAAGCGCGCCTGCATGCGGCGGGCCTGGAACGCGCCCATGTTCGAGCACGAGCTGATCTCGCGGTAGGTGTCCTGCGCGGGCAGCCACACCTCGAGGTCGTAGGTCTTGGTCGAGCCGAAGCCCATGTCGCCGCCGCACAGCAGCATCACGCGGTACGGCAGGCCCAGCTTCTGCAGGATGGCCTCGGCGTGGCGCGTCATCTCCTCGAGCGCTTCCATGCTTTTCTCGGGATGCGCGATCTGCACCATCTCGACCTTGTCGAACTGGTGCTGGCGGATGAAGCCGCGCGTGTCGCGGCCGGCCGAGCCCGCCTCCGAGCGGAAGCACGGGCTGTGCGCCGTCAGCTTCACCGGCAGGTCTTCGGCCTTCAGGATCTCGCCGCGCACGGTGTTGGTCAGCGAGATCTCCGAGGTCGAGATCAGGTATTGCTCGGGCTGGTTCTCGTCGCCGCCGCGCAGCACCCAGAACATGTCTTCCTTGAACTTGGGCAACTGGCCGGTGCCTTCCAGCACCTCGCGGTTGACGATGTAGGGCGTGTACAGCTCGGTGTAGCCGTGCTCGCCGGTCTGCACGTCCAGCATGAACTGGGCGAGCGCGCGGTGCAGGCGCGCGATGCCGCCGCGCAGCACGGTGAAGCGCGAGCCCGAGAGCTTGGCGCCGGTCTCGGGGTCGAGGCCCAGCGGGGCGCCGACGTCGACGTGGTCCTTCACCGCGAAGTCGAACGTGGCCGGCGTGCCCCAGCGGCGCACTTCCACGTTGCCCGTCTCGTCCGCGCCGAGGGGCACCGACTCGTCGGGCAGGTTGGGCAGGCCCATCAGGATCGTGGTGAGCTCGCCCTGCAGCGCTTCCAGGCGCTCGGCGCTGGCCTTGAGCTCGTCGCCGATGCCGCCCACCTCGGCCATCACCGCGGAGGTGTCCTGCCCCTTGGCCTTGAGCGCGCCGATCTGCTTGGACAGCGCGTTGCGCTTGGCCTGC
>DATCRO010000150.1:0-4317 GCA_036569025.1 Burkholderiaceae bacterium | reverse complement strand
CTGCAGGGGCGCGACGCCGCGGCCACCGCCACGCTCGCCCGCCTGGCCGCTTCGACCAGCGCCGACGAGCCCGGCGACGCGCCCGGCTGGCTGCAGCTGATGCGCGCCGAACTGGCGCAGCGGCGCGGCGACCCGGCCGCGGGCCCGCTGTTCGCCGCCGCGCTGCGATCGAATTCCGACGTCTACACGCTGTGTGCCTACGCGGACTGGCTGCTCGACGCCGGCCGGCCGGGCGAGGTGCTGACGCTGCTCACGGGCCACGACGCGGCCGATCCGGTGCTGCTGCGCGTCGCGCTGGCGGAACGCGCGGCCTACGGCGCGCGCGATGCCCGCACGCGCCGCGACACGCGCCTGCTCGGCGAGCGCTTCGGCGCCGCCCTGCTGCGCGGCGACCGCAGCCACGGACGCGAGCAGTCGCGCTACGAACTCGACCTGCGCGGCGATCCGGCCGCGGCGCTGCGGCTTGCGCAAGCCAACTGGCGCGTCCAGCACGAGCCGGCCGACGCCCTCGCGCTGGTGCGCGCGGCGCACGCAGCCGGGCGCGATGCGGCCGCCGCCGATGTCTGGCGCTTCCTGCGCGAGACGGGCGGCCGCGACGCCCGGCTGGCCGTCGGCGGTCCCGCGGCCGTCCCCTTCCTGCCTGCGCCGATCGCGGCGCGGGACAGTCCCTCGATGAACGGGAGCGCTCCATGATCCGACGCCTGCTCGCCGCGCTCGCGCTCGCCGCGATCGCCCTCCCCGCTGCGGCGCACAAGGCCAGCGACGCCTACGTGACGCTGCGCGTGGAGGGCGCCGACGTCTCCGCGCGCGTGGACGTCGCGCTGCGGGACCTCGACCGCGATCTGGACCTCGACGCCGATGCGGACGACCGCCTGACCTGGCGCGAGGTGCGCACGCGCTGGAGCGACATCGTCGAGCTCACGCGCGCCGGCCTCGTGCCGATCGCCGACGGCGCGGCCTGCACCCCCGCGAACGACGGCGAGGCTGCGCCCGCACTGGCCACGCACAGCGACGGCCGCTACGCCGTCGTGCGCCTGTCCTGGCACTGCGCTTCTGCGGTGCAGCGGCTCGACGCCGGCTACCGCCTGTTCGCGCGCACCGACCCGACCCACCGCGGCATCGTCCGCTACGCGCGCGGCGGCGATCCGCTGCAGCTCGCGGTACTGAGCCCCGGCGCGGGCGCGGTGCGGCTGCGCCTGCCCGCGTTGCCGCCCGCGGCCACGGCAGCCGTGCCCGACGCCGGTGCCACCGTCCCCGCCGCGACGCCGCCGGTGCCCGCCGCGCCACCGAGCCGCGTGCCGGTGGGGGCGACCGACACCGACGCGAACTCGGGGCTCGCGGCATTCGGCGGCTTCGTGCGCGAAGGCATCCATCACATCCTGATCGGCTACGACCACATCCTGTTCCTGCTGTCGCTGCTGCTGCCCGCGGTCTGGCAGCGCCGGCGCGAGGCGGATGCCGCGACCGGCCGGACGCGCACGCGCTGGGTGCCGGCGACCGATGGCCGGCGCGCGCTGGTGGGCGTTCTCAAGGTCGTCACCGCCTTCACGCTGGCGCACTCGATCACGCTGGCGCTGTCGGTGTTCGACGTGCTGGATCCGCCTTCGCGCTGGGTCGAGTCCACGATCGCTGCCAGCGTCGTGCTGGCAGCGCTCAACAACGTGTGGCCGCTGATCGCCGAGGCGCGCTGGAAGCTCACCTTCGTCTTCGGCCTGGTGCACGGCTTCGGCTTCGCCTCGGCGCTGAAGGATGCGGGATTGGCGCACGGCGACCTCGTCTCGCCGCTGCTGGGATTCAACCTCGGCGTGGAGATCGGCCAGCTGTGCATCGTGGGGCTGGTGCTGCCCCTGGCCTGGTCCCTGCGCGCCACACGCACCTACCGCGGCGCGTTCGCCGGCGGCTCGTTGACGATCGCCGCCATCGCCGCGCTGTGGCTGGTGCAGCGCGCGTTCGACCTCTCGCTGATCGCGGGCTAGTGTACTTCCGGGACAGCACACTAGCGTTCAGGATGACAGGGTTGGCGCTCCGCGTGACGCCACCCTCGCGCATCGCGCAAACCAGGCCTCATCCTGCGCGACCAGGCGTCATCCTGCGCGCAGTCGCAGATCCACCTCGGCAGGCGCCTCAGGACGCCCGCAGGCTCACCGGCTCGCCCCACCCTTCAACGCTGTCGCCAGCTCCCCGATCGCCGCCAGCACATGCTCCACCGACTGCTGCGCCTTCGCATCCTTCAGCGTCCCGCCGTCGTCGAACGCCTCGCCCGCGCGCGACAGCGCGAACTGCTGCGGCGCGACGATCATCGCGAAGTTGCCCTGAAGGTACTGCCGCATCAGCGTCATCGCGCGCAGGCCGCCCAGCGCGCCGGGCGACGACGAGAGCAGCGCCACCGGCTTGTTGGCGGTGGCCACGAGCCCCGCGCCGCCGTCGGCGGTGGCGGGGATGCGCGACATCCAGTCGAACGCGTTGAGCACCAGCGGCGTCGGAAAGCCGTTGTACTCGGGCGTGACCAGCAGCATCGCGTCGTTCGACTTCAACGCGTCGCGCAGTTGCAGCGCGGCGGCCGGCACGCCCGACGCATGCTCGAGGTCGCCGTCGTAGATCGGCAGCGCGAGCGCGCGCAGGTCGAATTCGGTGACTTCGCAGCCATCGCGGCGCGCGGCGGCCGCGGCCACGCGCGCCAGGCGGCGGCTGTAGGCGCCGGCGCGTTCGCTGCCGGCGATGATCAGGAGGCGGATGGGTTTCATGAAGGCGCTCGGGACCGCGTCGGAAGATGCGACGAGGATACCCTCGCGGCGCGTGGTCCCCGCGACTGCGCTTCGCTCCGCGCAGGATCCACCCCGGCCGTCCGGGCCGCCTCACGAAGTCCGCGACCGGATCAGTTCGATTCCTTGATCAACCGCCCGTCGGCCTGCTGGATCGGCCGCGCGTTCATCGGGTACAGGCGCGCGAAGATCGCCACCTGTTCCGGCGAGATCGGCACCGGCTGCTTCATCACCATCCACAGCACGCCTTCGCTGCACGGCGGCGTGGTGAGAGAGCCCATGTAGGTGTAGTAGCGCTTGTCCTCGGGCAGCAGCTGCGCGAGGTCGATGCGCGTGCCGGCGCGCACCTCGTCGCCCTTCTCGAGCGGCAGGTTGTTCCACACGGCCTGCACGACGGCCTGCGCGCTGCCGCGATCGAGCAGCACCGCCACGACCGCCAGGCGGCCCTCGGAATCCTTGTGCACCAGGTGCACCACCATGTCGTACTGGCGGCCGTTGACGCGTTCCTCGGACGGGCGATGGAAGTGGAACTGCACCAGCTCGTAGCGCCGTCCGGTGATCGTGATGGCGTTGCCCGGCTCGACGTCGACCTGCACGGTGTGGCCGTTGTCGATCACCGAGAACGCGCTGGGCCGGTAGTCGAACTTGATCGGCTCCAGGTCGACGGCGATGCCGCCGCGGATGTCGATCGGGCTCTGGCGCTGGCCGCTCGCGCACTTGCTGTACTCGGGGCGCAGCCGGCCCCAGGCCTCGGGGCCGGCGCTGCCTTCGTAGTCCCAGTGGGTGGGCAGCAGCGACTGGCCGGCGTTGGCGGCGATGTCCATGTTGGCGTCGCCGGCCGCCGCCGAGGCGGCGGCGTGCCTGCGGCGCGCGTGGGCCACGGCCGCCGCGCCGGGGCGCACCGACGTGACCACGTTCTCGCCCGATTCGCCGCGGTTGGACACCTGCAGCGCGAAGCGGCCGTTGGGCGACGGCGTGGCACCCAGGCGGGCAGCGAGCTTCTCGCGCAGCTGGTCCATCGGGCTGCCGCTGGCGGCGGTCTTCGCGGCGTCGGCCTTGGCGGACTTCTGGTCCTTGTGCTCGGGCTCGTCCTTGTTCGTCGAGGGGTGCGACGCGGCGCTGCGCCACTCGGCGCTGCTGGCCGCGGGGGCGCGGCGGTCGATGGGCGTCGCGCCGACCGCCGTGGCCTCCGGTGCGCCGGTGTCGCCGCGCTTGACGGCCATCCGGAAGCCCGGCGAGGTCGGCCCCAGCTGGGCCACGACGACGGCCGGACCCGGCTCCGCGCCAGCGACGGGCAGTGCGGCGGCCAGGCACAGGGCGGCGATGGGGGTGAGCAGGAATCGGGACGGCATGGAGACTCCGCACGGACGGCGTGCTTCCCACAGATCGGCCGGACCGGCCGCGACTTGAGCGCCGTTACCTTTGCATCAATGCGCCGGCTCGGCCGGAATGACGGCCTTGCGCACGAAGATCCACGACACGATGCCGATGCACGACATCAGCAGCGAGGCCAGCGCCAGCAGCACCGTGGAATGCATCACGAGCGGCGAGATCA
>DATCRO010000149.1:0-3101 GCA_036569025.1 Burkholderiaceae bacterium | reverse complement strand
GTGGCTCGTCGGGCGAGAGCAGCGCCTCGATGCGCTTGCCGAACTCCGCGCACGCGGCCTCGGCCTCGGTGCTCGCGTCGCCCGGGAAGAAGTCGATGGCGCGGATCGACCCGAATTCGCGCTGGACGCGGCGCTGCAGGCGCGCGAGTTCGGCCGCGCCGAGCTTACCCAGGCCACGGCTGGCCTCTTTCCAGGACTTGCGCAGTTCCGCATAGTCGCCGCTGCGGTCGAACAGGGCGCGCCAGGACGCCTCGTCGTCGGCGCCCCGCGGCCGGGCCTGCACCAGCCACGCCACGCCGCCTTCGCGCGTGCAGTCGTCGGCGATCTCCATCAGCGCCGCGTCGCGGCCCTCGCCCTGGGGCAGCAGGTACGCCCCGTCGCGCAGGGCCATGCAGCCGAGTGCCTTCAGCGCGCGCCAGACCCGCATGCGCGCGGTCGCGCTGGGGGTCGGGAGCGAGAGCACCAGCAGCAGCCAGGGCGACGATGGATCACCGTTCATGTCGCGACTATAACTTCTGTGTCGTTTACTCTACAAGCGATGTCCTTCTCGTGACGGCGCCCTTTCGGCTCCGCGATACGAAACAGCGAGCGCGCGTGGATCCTGCGACTGCGCGCAGGATGACGCCGGGTAGGCGCGATGCGGCGACAGTGCGCGACGCGAACTACTCGACGCGCCATGCACGCGTGCGCCGTCACGCGAAGCGCTCGACGCGTCATGCCGGCATGACGCTTCGTTGACGGCCATCACCAACCGTACGTCGCCGCCAGCGACGCGTACGTCGCGTGGCCGCCCTGCTCGCTCGTGCCGTGGCCCACGCCCGGCGATACGCGCCAGCCCGGCGCGACATCGATCGCGGCCTTCAAGTCGACGCTGCGCAGGGTGCCGCCGCCGTCGTGCACCGCGCCGGTGGTGGCCTCGGCCGACACGGCCACCTTGTCCCAGCGGTAGGTCGCGCCGACCTGCGCGCTGTGGTCGAGGTCGACCTCGTCGCGGTTGACGACCGATGTGCCACCGAGCAGCGCACGCGCCAGGATCGGGTTCGAACCGAGCAGGCCGCCCGATGACGGGTCGCCCTGTTCCGTGCGGGTCTTGTAGTGGTTGCGCGCGACCGCGCCATAGACGGTGACGCGCTCGGTGACCTGCAGCGCCCCGTGCACGCCGACGCCGTTGCCCGCGACGCGGGCCTGCGCCGGGACGCTGGTCGATCCGCCGACGCCGTTCGACACGGAGGCCATGCCCGCGGCGCTCGAGCGGCGATGCGTGACGTCGACGCCGATGTCGTTGCCGTCCTGCTTCCAATCGAGCGACGAGCCCACGTCCGACTGGCGATAGCGGCGGCCATCGAAGCGCTGGGCCGTGTTGACGGTCAGCTGCAGCTGCTGGCCGGCGACGCCGACGCCCGCGGTGGCGACGCCCGGCCGGCGCCCGCCACCGGCCGCATTGCTGCGCGAGGCGCCGCCGCCCGCCTGCACCCACGCATGCTGGCCCACGGGCAGGCTCAGCGTCGACAGCACCTCCCGGTTGCCGTGGTTGTCCGACTGCGCGCCGGCGCTGACGAAGCGCATGCCGTCGTTGGGCGGCGGGGTGTCGGCCCGGGCGGCCCAGGGAGCGGCGGCGAGCGCGAGCAAGGCGGTGGCAGCGGCCACGCGGGTCGGGTGGAGGCGGGAGTTCATGGGGCGGTGTCCAGCGGGTTGGCAGTTCATGTACTGCACAACGATGGGTGCCGGCCGTTTCTTCCCAGCCTCCGATAAATTCTTCGCCGCCCCGGCGTACCCGGACGCCTGCCAAGCGTCCGGCATCAGATCTATCCTGGCGCGGGCCTCGTCAGATCTCGTCCAGCGCCATGCTCCGCGTCGCCTTGACGACGGCGCTGCGCGAGGACGTCCTGCGCGGCGAGGCGGCGCGGTCGTCGGCGGGCATCTGGGCGTTCAGGTAGGCGCGCAGGTCATCCTGGCCGGGCATGTTCGCGAAGCGAAGCACCTTGTAGCCGGCCTTGGCGAGCACCTTCGAGCGCACGGCGTCCAGGCGCGCGCGGCTCTTGCTCCCGGGGTCGGCGAGCTCGATGACGACCTGCACCTTCATCGACGCGTCGCACAGCACGAAGTCGGCCACCAGGCGGTCGAAGCGATGCCGGTGCTCGCGCGTGCTGGCCACCAGCGCCGAGAACGCGACCTGCGCCAGCACCACGGAGCCTGGGAAGGTCTCCTTGAGACGCTGGTACATCGCCTGCTCGCGCTCGTTCATCAACGGGCGGCCCTTCAGGGCGACCGGGCCGCCGCGCGCCGCGCCCTTGGAGCGCCGCACGGCCGCGACGGCCAGCACCAGCAGCAGCGCGAGCGCCAGGAACGCGAACAGGACGGGCGGGAGCGGCAGCTTCATCGAAGCGGATTTCGGTGGACGGACACGCGCGCGATTCTGACGCCACCTCGACCGTTTCCCGGCCCCCGGCCGACATAAGCGCGGACAGCGTGACCTTGTTCACCTTGCCGACGCGCCTCGCGTGCGCCGGCACTCCGGTTGCCGCAGCCTGCGCAACCCAACCGGAGATCCCGATGACCCCACCCATCGTCAAGCCCGTGGCCGATCCGCTCGACGACATCGACCGCATCGCCCCCGTCGACAACCTGATGGCGCGCCAGGATCGCGCCGACCTGCCGGGCAACCGCTCCGACATCCCGCGCAACGACGACGCGCCGCGCGACGAGGCCGACGACGCGCTCGACGACTCGTCCGAGGACGCCGGCGCCCTGCCCGACCCGGACGACGTCGCGCTGCCGGTCGACCGCGGCAACGACGTCTCGCTGGACGACCCCGACGTGGCCGCCACGCTCGAGAACGCGCAGTTCGAGCGCACGGGCCGCGGACCCGATGACGACGAGCCGATCGAGGAGACCGAGCGTCTGGGCGACGATTCGCGAACCGGCTGACCACTGGCGGGCGCCGGGCCCGTCGGCATCGCGGTCGCCGGCGATGCGCGCGGCGCCGCGCTCGACGATCCACTCCTGCGTGCCGCGCCGGCTGGCGAAGTGGCCCACCGCGGGGCCGTCCAGCAAGGTGCTGAGCGCGGCCAGCGACGGCCACGGGGTCTGCCCGTCGTGGT
>DATCRO010000148.1:0-3512 GCA_036569025.1 Burkholderiaceae bacterium | reverse complement strand
GGCCTGCCCTCGGGCTACGTGCCGTTCAACGTGCAGAACCTCGGTGGTTCGCTGTTCGTCACCTACGCCCGGCGCGACGGCGGCAGCACCGACGAGACCGCCGGCGCCGGCTTCGGCTTCGTCGACCGCTACGACCTGCAGGGCAACCTGCTGGGCCGCGTGGCCAGCGGCGGCGTGCTCGACGCGCCATGGGGCCTGGCGATCGCGCCGCCGTCGTTCGGCGCGCTGGCGGGCTCGCTGCTGGTGGGCAACTTCGGCGACGGCCACATCAGCGCGTACAACCTGGCCACCGACTCGTTCATGGGCCAGCTGACCACCGGCAACGGCCAGGCGCTGGCCATCGACGGCCTGTGGGGCCTGAGCGTGGGCAACGACGGCGGCGCCGGCAGCAGCGACATGCTGTACTTCACGGCCGGCCCGGGCGACGAGTCGCACGGCCTGTTCGGCGTGATGCAGGCGGTGCCGGAGACCAACACGGTGGCGATGCTGCTGGCCGGCCTCGCGATGTTCGCATGGCGCATCGGGCGGCGCGCGACCCTGCGCTAGCGGCCTCAGCGGGCGAGCGCGGCCACGACGACATTGATGGCCGCGCCGCCGATCACCAGCCAGGCGGCCAGCGCCGCGCCCAGCTTCAGCGGGGCGAGGCCGGCCGCCTTCATCGCGGCCAGGCGCGTCGTCAGGCCCAGCGCGGCCATCGCCACCGCGAGCAGCGCGAGGTCGATGTCGCCGGCGATCGCGAGGGCGGGCTGCGGCAGCACGTCGAGCGAGCGCAGTCCGGCCAGCGCGACGAAGCCGAAGGCGAACCAGGGAATCGTGACAGGCGCGCGCCGCAGGCCGGACGATGCGGGGCGCGAGCGCGCGACCCAGGCCGACAACGCCACGAGGAAGGGCGCCAGCATCATCACGCGCACCATCTTCGCGATGACGGCGGTGTCGGCCGCCGCGTCGCCCGCGGCATGGCCGGCCGCAACGACCTGCGCGACCTCGTGGATCGTCGAGCCGGCCCACAGGCCGTACGCGGTCGGCGACAGCGGGTGCGCCGCCGCGACCAGGTGGTACAGCGCCGGGTACAGGAAGATGGCGAGGGTGCCGAAGCCCACGACCGTGGCCACGGCGACGGCGACCTGCTCGGGCCGGCCGCGCACCACCGGCTCGGTGGCCAGCACGGCCGCCGCGCCGCAGATCGAGCTGCCCGCCCCGATCAGGATGGACGTCGTGCGATCGAGCCCGAACAGGCGCGGGCCGAGCGTGCAGGCGAGCGTGAACGTGCTGGCGAGCACGGCCGCGTCGATCGCGATGCCGGGCAGGCCGACGTGGCCGATGTCCTGGAAGGTCAGCCGCAGGCCGTACAGCACGATGCCGGCGCGCAGCAGGCGCTGCTTGGCCAGGTTCAGGCCCTCGGCGGAGGCCGCCAGCGCGGGCGCCGGCAGCAGGTTGCCCGCGACCAGGCCCAGCGCGATGGCCAGTGTCAGCGCGGACAGCCCGTGCGCCTGCAGCCAGCCGATGTGGCCCAGGGCCGCGGCGGCGCTGGCGACGGCCGCGGCCAGCAGCAGGCCGGGCAGCAGGCGCATCGCGGGGACGGGGACGGGCGGGGCGACGAAGGTGCGGGAGGCGGCGGTCATGACGGTGACTGGATGCGGGGCGATGGCCACACTGTGCGCGCCCGCCGTCTATCTGCAAAACGATTAGATTTCGTTGAGGCTACCTGCTTCATAGGTAGACTGCGGGCATGCGGATCACCTTGCGCCAGCTGGCCGTCTTCACCGCCGTGGCGGACGCCGGCAGCACGACGGCCGCCGCGGGCCGCGTGGCGCTGTCGCAGTCGGCCACCAGCGCGGCGCTCAACGAGCTCGAGTCGGTGCTGCAGGCCCGGCTGTTCGACCGCGTCGGCACGCGCCTGGTCCTCAACGACACCGGCCGGGGCCTGCTGCCGCAGGCGCGCGCGGTGCTGGATGGCGCGGCGGGCATCGAGCGCGACTTCGGCATTGCCGTGGGCGCCCGGGACGCGGACGCACCCTCGCTGCTGCGCGTGGGCGCCAGCACGACCATCGGCAACTACCTGCTGCCCACGCTGATCGCGCAGTGGCGCCGCGCGCGGCCCGGCGCGCAGGTCGACGTGGCCATCGCCAACACCGCGGCCGTGGCCGCCGCGGTGGCGCGCATGGAGGTCGACATCGGCCTGATCGAAGGGCCCTGCCACGAGCCCGATGTCGTCGCGCGGCCGTGGCGCGAGGAAGAGCTCGTGATCTGCGCGGCGCCCGCGCATCCGCTGCTGGCCGGCGACCCCGCGCGCAAGCTCGACGTCGCGGCGCTGCGCCGGGCCGACTGGCTGCTGCGCGAGCCGGGCTCGGGTACGCGCGAGGCCGTGGAGCAGGCCCTGCAGCCGCACCTGCACCAGTTGCGCGAGGGGCTGCGCCTGGGCGGCACCGAGGCCATCAAGCAGGCGGCGGTCGAGGGCCTGGGCCTGACTTGCCTGTCGCTGTTCGCCGTACGCGACCTGGTCGCGCTGGGGCGCCTCGTGCGCGTGCGCACGACGCTGCCCCGCCTGGCGCGGCGCTTCTGGCTCGTCCATCATCGGCGCAAGCAGTTCTCGCGCGGGCTGGCGGCCTTCGTCGACTTCTGCGAGCAGGGTTGAGCGCGCTGCGGTATCGTCGCGATCGACCCACGCTGGAGGACCGCGCATGACCACGCCCGCCGACGACGACCGCTTCGAGCTGTACGGCTTCTGGCGCACTTCCGCCACCTTCCGGGTGCGCGTGGCGTTCCACCTCAAGGGCGTCAAGCCGCGCGAGACGGTCATCGACATGGACGGCGGCGAGCAGTTCGGCGAGGCCTACCTGCGCATCAATCCGCTGGGCGGGTTGCCGGCGCTCGTCGACCACGGCCCCGGCCAGCCGCCGGTACCGCTGACGCAGTCGCTGGCCATCCTCGAGTTCATCGACGAGCTCTACCCGCAGCCGCCGATGCTGCCCGCCGACGCGCACGGCCGGGCCCGCGTGCGCTCCATCGCGCAGATGCTGGCGGCCGACACCCATCCGCTGATCACGCCGCGCGTGCGCAAGTACCTGGCCACGGTCGGCGGCTTCGACGCGGACGCGTCGCGCGCGTGGCTCGTGCACTGGCTGTCCACGGGCCTGCAGGCGGTCGAACGGCGCCTGGCCACCGAGCCAGGCACCGGTCGCTTCTGCCACGGCGACCAGCCGACGATCGCCGACATCTGCCTGGCCAGCCTGTTCATGGTCACGCGCGTGCTCAAGGTCGACGTCGCCGACATCCCGGTGTCCACGCGCATCGTGGCCGAGTGCGAACGCCTGCCGGCCTTCGCGGCCGCCGCGCCGGCGCTGCAGGTCGGCGCGCCGGCGCTCTGAACGGAGCCCGCGCCATGCCATCGCCCACCTTCGAACAGTTCGAGGCCGCCGCGCGCGCCCACGGCGCCGACGACGTGCGGGAGCGCCGCTGGAACCCGGGCCAGGTGGTGGAGACCCACTCGCACCCGTTCGAGGCGCAGGCCC
>DATCRO010000147.1:0-3287 GCA_036569025.1 Burkholderiaceae bacterium | reverse complement strand
GTCGGCAAGGCCACGTACAACACGTCCTGCGGCAGCGTCGCGGGCCTGACGTGCTCCAAGGGCACCACCTCGTACAGCCTGACCGCCGGCAACATGGTCACCGACAACGTGGGCGTCGAGCTGAGCGCGATGAACCTGGGCAAGGCCGACCGCGCGGGCGGCAGCGTGATCGCGCGCGGCGTCAACCTGAGCGCCGTGGGCCGCCTGCCGCTCGGCGAGCACTTCGCGCTCGAAGGCAAGGTGGGCCCGACCTGGGGCGTCACGAAGGTCAGCGTGCCGGCGGGCTCGGCCCTGCCGAGCGGCCGCGCGCGCGGCGTGGGCCTGGGCTACGGCGTCGCGCTCGACGTGAACTTCGCGCGCGGCCTGCATGGTGCGATCGGCTGGGAACAGCACGACTTCAAGTTCGCCGGCCAGGGCCGCTCGGACGTCCACAATGTGACGGTGTCGCTCGGCTACATGTTCTGAGCCGGCGCCTGCACGAGGAGTCCATCGCGATGAAGCACGTCTATCCGCCCCGGCATCCCGCATGGCTCGACGACAAGGCCGCGAAGGCGCCGCCCGCGGCGCCGGACTCGCCGCAGCCCGAGGCGCCACGCGAGCAGGGCGCGACGACGCAGGCGGCTCCCGGAGCGCCGGAACGGCAGGCGCGGAGTCAGCCCGGCGAGGGCGGCACTCGCGCCTCTTGACGGCCGCCGCCCGGGCGCGGCATGCAGGCCAGTGGATGAGCGCCAGGACGCCTGCCAGCCACCACGCCGCTGCGCAGTCCGCGCTTGCGGCAAATCTGGGGCCCGGACGCGCTGTCGTTCAGCTTGAATGCGGTTGAACGTTCCGATCCGTGAAGCAATCGAGCCGCTGTTGACCGCAAAAGTGCGCGCGAACCGGGGCAATCGCGCCGTTTCCGGTCATTTGCAAGCGTTCAGGCCCGGGATTACCCGGGCTCGTGATTTCTGGCACGCACGTTGCGTACCTCCCCGGCATGAACGCGAATCCGGCAACTCTTGCCGGGCTCGCGGGTCCCACGCTCAGGAGGAACCAATGGGTTCGATGGACTTCCGCACGGAACAGCGACAGACACAGACGCTGTCCCCCCGCCTGCAGCACGCCGTCCGGCTGCTGCAGCTTTCATCGCTCGAATTCGCTCAGCAAGTCCACGACGCCCTGGGCAAGAATCCGTTCCTGGAAGAGGATTCGTCGGACGAGGCCGGCGACGACGCGCTCTCGCCCGAGCAGGCCGCCGAGGCGCAGGAAGCGCGCGAGGCGCAGGAGGCCGCCGCCGAGACGATGGCCGCGCCGGAAGGCGAGGGCCCGGGCGAGGGCGACCGCGACATGTGGCAGGCCGACGGCCTCGGCTCGGGCAAGCGCGCCGACGACGACGAGACCAGCGCCCTCGACATGATGGCCGTGCCCACGTCGCTGGCCACGCACCTGCACGGCCAGCTGGCGGTGCTGCCGCTGACGCTGCGCGACCTGGTGCTGGCCAAGGTGATCGTCGAATCGCTGGACGACGACGGCTACCTGCGCACCGAGTTGCAGGAAATGATCGGCGTGGCCGACCTCGACCCGCCGGCCACGCTCGAGGAGATGCAGATCGCGCTCAAGCGCGTGCAGGCGCTGGAGCCGGCCGGCGTGGCCGCGCGCAGCGTCTCCGAATGCCTGCTGGCGCAGCTGTCCACCATCGAGGACGAGGACGCGCGCGAGATGGCGCGCCACATCATCGGCGAACACCTGAGCTGCCTGGCCGCCAAGGACGTGAGCACGATGGCGCGCGCGCTGGGCCGCACGCCGGCCGAGATCGAGGCCGTCTGCGACCGCATCCGCCGGCTCGACCCGCGCCCGGGCTGGCGCTTCGGCTCGACGCAGCTGCAGTACGTCATCCCGGACGTGATCGTGCGCAAGGTGCGCGGCCAATGGAACGTGCAGCTCAATCCTGCCATCATTCCCAAGGTGCGCCTGAACCAGGTCTACGCGGAGCTGTTCCAGCGCCATCGCAGCAAGCAGAACCCGGAGATGGCCACGCACCTGCAGGAAGCCAAGTGGACGATGCGCAACGTCGAACAGCGCTTCTCCACCATCCTGAGCGTGGCCGAGGCCATCGTCTCGCGCCAGAAGCACTTCCTCGAATTCGGCGCGATGGCGATGAAGCCGCTGGGCCTGCGCGAGATCGCCGACGAACTGGGGCTGCACGAGTCCACCGTGTCGCGCGTGACGAACAACAAGTACATGGCCACGCCGATCGGCGTGTTCGAGCTGAAGTACTTCTTCTCGCGGGCCATGACCACCGCCAGCGGCGGCGCATGCTCGGGCACGGCCATCCGCGGCCTGATCAAGGACATCATCGAGGCCGAGGCGCCCACCGCGCCGCTGTCCGACGCCGAGATCGCGCGCCAGCTCGCGACGCAGGGCCTGCAGGTCGCGCGCCGCACCGTCACCAAGTACCGCCAGCTGCTCAAGATCGAGGCCGTCGAGCGCCGGCGCCGCCACACGCCGTCCTGAGCGGCCGTCATCCGAACCGCGGGCCGGGCACCGTACAGTCGGGGCTTGCCCAAGGTTCCTGCCGAAGAGTTCCGTCATCGCGTTCCTCGTCCTGATCTGCGTGGCCTTCGCGGGCTTCGTCGTCGTCCTGGCGGCGCGCCTGCGGCTGGCCTCGGCGTTGATCGCGGAGCTGCGGGACCAGCGCGAGCGCGATGTCGCCACGATTGCCCAGGCCCGTGAGGAGGCCCACCGAATGTCCTCGATGACTGATGAACTGGATCGCACGCGCAGCGCGCTGGCCGACGCGCAGGCCGCGCTCGCCACGCTGCGCGCCGAGCGCGACGCCGCCGTCGACGACGCCCGGGCCGCGCATCGCCAGCGCCATGCCTTCCTGGCCGGCCTCGCGCACGACCTGCGCAATCCGCTTGCGCCGCTGTCCAACGGCATCGAGCTGCTGCGCCTGACCGACAACGACCCCGTCGGCCGGCTGCGCACGCGCGGCATCATGGAGCGCCAGGTGGGCCACCTGATGCGCATCGCCGACGAACTGTCGGACCTGGCGCGGCTGTCCGGCACGCAGGCGACGCTGCAGCGCGGTGCGTTCGACATCGCCACCGTGCTGCACGGCGTCGCCGAGCGCCTCGCGCCGACGCTGCAGGCGCAGGAGATGACACTGGACATCCAGGCCGACCCCGGCGCGCTGCCGCGCGTGCGCGGCGACGCCCAGCGCGTCGGCCAGGCGGTCGGGTACCTGGTCGACGACATCGTGCGCCACACCGAGCGCGGCAGCGCGATCCGCGTCGCCGCCACGGCGG
>DATCRO010000146.1:0-2706 GCA_036569025.1 Burkholderiaceae bacterium | reverse complement strand
GTGGCGGGCATCGCTTCGAAGCGACCGGCATCCGCGTGGCGCGCGATACCACGCTGAGCCAGGCGCCGGACGGACGGATCTGGCTTTCCAGCGGACCGCGCGGCACCAGCGCCCTGCCCGCGGCGCCGGCCGCGCAGCCATCGGAAGGCTTGCGCGAGGACCCGGCGCTGGTGCATTCCAAACGGCTGCTGTTCGACCGCCGCGGCTACCTGTGGGGCACCGAGGCGATGCGCGGCGGCGTCTACCGCATCGATGCGCCGGCGCGCCTGGCCGATGGCCGCGCCTTGCGCGCATCGGCGTTCGACGCCTTGCACGACCGCGGCGGCGGCCTGCCGTCGAATGTCGCGGTGCCGCTGCTGGAAGACCGCGAAGGCACCGTGTGGGTGGGCACCAACCTGGGCCTGGCCAGCTACCACGCCAACAATGTGCGCGTGCCGCCGGGCAGCAAGGTCGGCCCCGGCATCAACACCGCGCTCGCCGCCGACGCGCAGGGCACGCTCTGGCTGGCCAACGGCGGAGTGCTGCAGCGGCTCGACGCGGACGGCGCGCAGGTGGTCGCCGACGGCCTGCCGGACATCAACGCGATGCTGGCCGCGGACGGCACGCTGTGGCTGATGGGCGGCTCCTGGCTGGGCCGCCTGGAACACGGCCGCGTGGAGCACATCGAGGTGCCGGTAAGCGAACCGCGCTGGAGCCTGGAAGCGCTGGCCGGCGACGGCCGCGGCGGCCTGTGGGCGAGCTTCATGGACCATGGCGTGTTCCATCTGCGCGACGGCCGCTGGACGGCGCTCGAAGGCAGCATCGGCCGCGGCCGCACCGCGCCCACCGCGCTGCTCGCCGACGCCGCGGGCCGGCTGTGGGCCGGCTATCCCGATGGCCGCGTGCTGTGCGTCGACGGCGAGCAACAGCGCACCTATGCCGGCGCCGAGGGGCCCCGCGTCGGCGCCATCGCCACCTTCGCCCGGCGGGGCGACGAGCTGCTGGTCGGCGGCGACCGCGGCGTGGCGCGCTGGCGCGATGGACGTTTCGAGCCGCTCGCGGCGGACCCGGCGATGCTGGCCGGGGTGTCCGGCATCGCGCTTACCGCGCAGGGCGAAGCATGGATCAACGGCAGCCGCGGCGTGCTGCGCGTGAGCGCGCGCGACCTGGCGCGCGGCTTCGGCGGCCAGGCCGCCGCTTACGAGCTGTTCGACTATCACGACGGCCTGCCCGGCATCGCCCTGCAGGCCACGCCGGTATCGACCGCCGCGATCGATGCGCGCGGACGGGTGTGGTTCAACACCAACCAGGGCGCCGCATGGATCGACCCGGCGCAGGTGCGGCGCAACCCGGCGGCGCCGGCCACCTTCGTGCAGACCCTGATCGCCGGCGACCGGCGTTACGCCGCCGCCGGCGAACCGCGGCTGCCGCAGCGGACCAGCGCGGTGCGCGTGCAGTACACCGCCACCAGCCTGGCCATGCCCGATCGCGTGCGCTTCCGCTACCGCCTCGACGGCGTGGACGAAGACTGGCAGGAGGCGGGCACGCGGCGGGAAGCCTCGTATGCCAACCTGGGTCCCGGGCACTACCGCTTCCGCGTGATCGCCGCCAACGAGGACGGCGTGTGGAACGAGCAGGGCGCCAGCCTGGCCTTCTCGATCGAACCGCAGTTCTTCCAGACCGGCTGGTTCCGCGCGCTGTGCCTGGCCGCCGGCGCGCTGCTGGCCGCCGGCCTTTACCTGTGGCGGCTGCGCCTGATGGCCGAGCGCATCCATCTGCGCCTGGAAGAGCGCACGCGCGAGCGCGAACGCATCGCGCGCGAGCTGCACGACACGTTGCTGCAGGGCGTGCAAGGCTTGCTGCTGCGCCTGCAGGCGCTGGCCGCCGGGCTTAGCGAAGGCGGGCGCACGCGCGAGGCGCTGGACGCGGCGATCCGCCGCGCCCGCGACGTGCTGATGGAGGGGCGCGACCGCATCGTCGCGCTGCGCGGGGAAAGCGAGGAAGGCGAGCGGCTGGCGCACACGCTGCGCGCGGTGGGCGAGGAGTACCGCGACGGCGGCAGCATCGCCTTCCAGGTAAGTACCGAAGGCGCGGAACGCGCCTTGTGCCCCGCGGCCGCCGACGAAGTGATCGACATCGCCCGCGAGGCGATCCGCAACGCCTTCCGGCATGCGCATGCCGGCTGCATCGACGTGCGCGTGGCATACCTGCCGCAGGGCTTGCGCATCCGCGTGCGCGACGACGGCATCGGCATCCCGCTCGACATCCTCCGGCACGGCGGCAGGCCGGGCCACTGGGGCCTGGTAGGCATGCGCGAGCGCGCCGGGCGGCTGGGAGCGACGCTGGCGATCCGGCGCGGCAAGGCTCGCGGGACGGACGTGGTGCTGCATGTGCCGGGGCAGGTGGTGTTCGAAGCCGGGGCGCACGGGCGCAGGGCGTGAAGTGCGGCTTCTGGCGTGTGGCTTGATCGCCGTTCCTGCATCTACGCTCCGCCCGCCCCCTCACCCCGGCCCTCTCCCCGGAGGGGAGAGGGGGATGACGGGCGGGGCGACAATCAAGCGAAGAGCTCGCGGCGCAGCCGCGGCGTTCCGCTTGTGCGCTTCTGCTCCGGCTCTTGATCTACCGGGTCCCCTTGGCGCCGGCGGTGAGGGCTGGACGAAAAGGCCCCCGCAGGGGGGCGGGGACACGATGTCCCCGCCTTTTTGATCAGGGCATGGATGCCCTGTC
>DATCRO010000145.1:0-21707 GCA_036569025.1 Burkholderiaceae bacterium | reverse complement strand
TGCAGCTCGAGCTGATGAAGCCGGAGATGGTGCAGGCCAGGCACGGCATCGAGTCGACCATCGTGCTGTTCGGCAGCGCCCGCATCAAGACGCCCGAGGCGGCGCAGCAGCAGCTCGCCGACGCCATGCGCGGCGGCGACGCGCAGGCGATCAGGCGCGCGGAGACGGCGGTCAACATGAGCAACCACTACGCCGAGGCACGCCGCTTCGCGGAGCTGGTCACCGTCAGGACGCGCCACCTCGCCACGCCGATCCATGTCGTCACCGGCGGCGGGCCCGGCATCATGGAAGCCGGCAACCGCGGCGCGTTCGAATCGGGCGGCAAGAGCATCGGCCTGAACATCGTGCTGCCCCACGAACAGCAGCCCAACCCGTACATCACGCCCGAGCTGTGCTTCCAGTTCCACTACTTCGCGCTGCGCAAGATGCACTTCCTGATGCGCGCCGTCGCGCTGGCGTGCTTCCCGGGCGGCTTCGGGACGCTGGACGAGCTGTTCGAGGTGCTCACGCTGATCCAGACCGGCAAGTCGCGCCCGCGGCCGATCCTGCTGTTCGGCGCCGCGTTCTGGAAGCGGCTGATCGACTTCGACCTGCTGATCGAGACGGGCATGATCTCGCCAGAGGACGTGCACCTGTTCAAGTTCGTCGAGACCGCCGAGGAAGGCTGGGCGGCACTCAAGGGCGCCTACGCCTTCGAAGGCGCGGAAGATGCCCCGGCCAAGCCGGCCGGCGAGCTTTGATCGGCTGAACGCTCGTCTTCACGAATCATTCGCACCTGACACCCGGGGACAATCGCGCCATGACCAAAGTTTCACTCATCGGCGCGCCGACCGACATCGGCGCCGGAGCCCGTGGCGCCAGCATGGGCCCCGAGGCGATGCGCGTCGCCCAGATCGGCCCGACGCTGCAGGCCCACGGCATCGAGGTGTTCGACCGCGGCAACCTGCTGGGCCCGGCCAACCCGTGGCAGCCGCCCGTCGACGGCTTCCGGCACCTGCCCGAGGTGGCGGCCTGGAACCGCGCGGTGCACGACGCCGTGCACGGCGAGCTCGCGATCGGGCACCTGCCCATCCTGCTGGGCGGCGACCACTGCCTGGGCATCGGCTCGATCAGCGCCGTCGCGCGCCACTGCCGCGAGAAGGGCAAGAAGCTGCGCATCCTGTGGCTGGACGCGCACGCCGACTTCAACACCGCCGTGCTAACGCCCAGCGGCAACATCCACGGCATGCCCGTGGCCTGCCTGTGCGGCCACGGCCCGCAGGAGCTCATCGAGATCGGCGGCCAGGTGCCCGCGATCAACCCGAAGTGGATCCGCCAGATCGGCATCCGCAGCGTCGATCCGGGCGAGAAGAAGTTCGTGCACGAGATGGGCCTGGAGGTGTTCGACATGCGCTACATCGACGAGATGGGCATGCGCCACACGATGGAGCTGGCGCTCGCGACGCTCGACGAGAACACCCACCTGCACGTCAGCTTCGACGTCGACTTCCTCGACCCGCAGATCGCCCCCGGCGTCGGCACCACCATTCCCGGCGGCCCCACGTATCGCGAGGCGCAGCTGTGCATGGAGATGATCGCCGACACCGGCCGCCTGGCCTCGCTCGACGTCATGGAGCTCAACCCCGCGCTGGACGTGCGCAACCAGACCGCCACGCTGGCCGTCGACCTGATCGAGAGCCTGTTCGGCAAGAGCACGCTGATGCGCAAATAAGCACGCCGACCGGCCGGCGTCCTGGCGTATGCTGGGCCTTCGGATGTCGCCGGAGGTCTGCTGCATGACGCTGCTGCGCGGTCTGGGAGTGCTTGCCGCGAGGGCCGCCGCCGGGGCCGCGCTCGCCGCGCTCGTGGCGCTCGCCTCACCCGCCGCCTGGGCGGCCGGCCTGCGCGTGGCCACCGCGTTCGACCCGCAGACGATGGATCCGCACAGCCTCGCGCTGCAGTACCACACGCGCGTGGTGTTCCAGATCTACGAGCCGCTGGTGGGCCGCGACGAGCACTATCGCCTGGTGCCCGTGCTCGCCACCGGATGGACACAGGTCGACCCGCGCACGTGGCAGTTCAAGCTGCGCCCCGGCGTGCGCTTCCACGACGGCAGCCCGTTCACCGCCGAGGACGCGGTGTTCTCGTTCGAGCGCGCGCTCGCGCCGCCGTCGCAGCGGCAGTTCGTGCTCAAGGGCGTCAAGCGGGTGCGTGCGCTGGATCCCCTGACCATTGCGGTCGAGCTGACGTCGCCCGACGCCACGCTGCCGCAGAAGCTGGTGCTGGTGGCGATGATGAGCAAGCGCTGGGCGCAGGCCCACCACGTCGAGCGGGCGCAGGACTACAACGCGCGCCAGGAGACGTTCGCGGTGCGCAACGCCAACGGCACCGGCGCCTACCAGCTCGAACGCTACGAGCCCGACGTGCGCACCACGCTCAAGGCCTTCCCGCAGTGGTGGAACCGTGCGAGCCCCGCCAACGGCAACGTCGACACCGCCAGCTTCGTCACCATCCGCTCGGACGCGACGCGGCTGGCCGCGCTGCAATCGGGCGAGGTCGACATCGTGCTCGACCCGCCGTACCAGGACGTCGAGCGGCTGCGCCATGACCCTGAGGTGGCCGTCACGCAGGTGGACGACATCTCCACCGACTACCTCGCCTTCGACCAGGCGAGCGCCGCCCTGCCCGGCGTGGCGCCCGGCCCGGACGGCAAGCCGCGCAACCCGTTCAAGGACCTGCGCGTGCGGCGCGCCGTCTACCAGGCGATCAACATCGACCTCGTCATCCAGAAGGTGCTCAAGGGCCTGGCCTCGCCCACCGGCGACCTGCTGTCGATCGAGTCCGGCGGCCCCGCACCCGCCGCCGCGCCGCGTCCGCGCTACGACCCCGTGCGCGCCCGCGACCTGCTGCGCGAGGCGGGCTATCCCGATGGGTTCGACGTGCGCATGGACTGCGTCAACGTGGCCTTCCGCGAACACGTCTGCCAGGCGATCGCGGCGATGCTGACGCAGGTGGGCATCCGCACCGAGCTGCATACCTCACCGGGTACCCAGTTCTTCCCGATGATCACGCAGGCCAAGGTGAGCCTGGCGGAATTCGGCTTCACGGGGACCACCGAGGACGCCTGGCAGGGCCTGAACGGGCTGCTGCACACGTGGGATGCCAACGGAGCCGGCACCTTCAACGGCGGCCGCTATTCGAATCCGCGGCTCGATGTGCTGATCGACGCCATCCGCACCGAGCTGGACGCCGGCAAGCGGCACGCGATGATCGCCGAGGCGCTGAAGCTGGCCGGCGACGACATCGCCTACGTGCCGCTGTACCGGCGCACGCTCAGCTGGGTCATGCAGAAAAAAGTGCAGGTGGTCATGCTGCCGGACGACACGCTGCCCGTGCGCTGGGCGCGCGTCCGGTAGCCGCCGGGCCGCGCCGGCGCGCCTTGGAGCGCGTTTAGCCCCTGTTGGCGTGAACGACTTCGCATCCGCATGTGACACGGCGTACAAAGAGCATCCTGGACCAGATTCGGGTATGCCGCGTGCTACCCGCTACTGGACCGTAGCACCGCGCCCCTGGCGCCGGCCCATGACCGCTCCATCGCCCCGCCGATCCCTCGGCACCAAGCTGCGGCTCGCCATCCTCGGCTCCACCCTCGTGGCGCTCGTGCTGGCCCTCGGAACCTCCATCGTCTACGACCTGGGGACGTGGCACCGTGGCTGGATCGCCGACGTGCGGGCGCAGTCCGAGCTGCTGGGCCACGCGAGCGCGGACGACCTGGCCAGCGGCAACCCGCGCGGCGCCAACGAGGCGCTGGCCATGCTGCGGCTGCAGCCCAAGATGCGCAGCGCCGCGGTCTACGACGCGCAGGGGCGGCTGTTCGCCGTGTGGAACGCCGCGGACGCGATGCCGCCGCCGGCGGCGATCGCCAACATCGACGCCGACGGCGCGCACGAGCTGCTGGTGCGCACACCCATCCTCGACCAGGGCCGCATGCTGGGCACGGTCGTCGTGCGGGCGCGCGACGAGCTCGATGACCGCATCGCCAGCTACGGCGCGCTGGCGCTCGCGCTGATCCTGATCGCGGCCGCCGGCACCTGGGCCGTCTCAGCGTGGCTCAAGGCCATCGTGACGCAGCCGCTCGCCGCGATGACCGACATCGCGCACGAGGCCGTGCGCGACGGCGTGCTCTCGCGCCGCGCACCCAAGCTGGGCGAGGACGAGGTCGGCGAGCTGGTGGACGCGTTCAACGGCCTGCTGGCCGAGATCGAGCGGCGCAAGTCCGAACAGGAGACCGCGGCGGCGGAGAAGGACCGCGAGGTCGCGGAGCGCCGCCACGTGCAGGCGCTGCTGCAGCGGCTCAACGAGGAGCTCGAGCGCCGCGTGCACGAGCGCACCGCGCAGCTGGAGGAGTCCAACCGCGACCTGATCGCCGCCACGCGCGAGGCCGAGAACGCCAACCGCGCCAAGTCGGAGTTCCTGTCGAACATGAGCCACGAGCTGCGCACGCCGCTCAACGCGATCATCGGCTTCGGCCAGCTGCTGAGCCATGAGGACGCGGCCGGCGCCGGCCCCGAGCGCAACCGGGCGTTCGTGCAGCACATCGTCGACGCCGGCAACCACCTGCTCACGCTGATCAACGAGATCCTGAACCTCGCGCAGATCGAGTCGGGCAAGGTCTCCATCAGCCTGGAGCCGGTGGAACTGCGCGAGGTGCTCGACGAATGCCACGCGCTGACCCGCACGGCGTCGGCCCAGCGCGGCATCCGCCTCTTGTTCCCGACGGAGACGCCGATGGTGGTCAATGCCGACCGGACGCGGCTCAAGCAGGTGCTGCTGAACCTGCTTTCCAACGCGGTCAAGTACAACCGCGAGCACGGCGCCGTCATCGTGGAGTGCATGCCGGGCGACCAGGGCAAGGTGCGCATCGCGGTGCAGGACACCGGCGCCGGCCTCACGCCCGAGCAGTTGCGCGGGCTCTTCCAGCCGTTCAACCGCCTCGGGCGCGACAAGAGCGGCATCGAAGGCAGCGGCATCGGCATCGCGCTGACCAAGCGGCTGGTGGAGCTGATGGGCGGCACGATCGGGGTGCACAGCACGCCCGGCACCGGCAGCACGTTCTGGATCGACCTGCGCAGCGCCGAGCCGCTGAAGGTGGAACTCGCGAGCGTGCAGTCGCGCCTGCCCGCGCCCGGCGAGCTCGGGGACGGCGTGCCGCAGGTGGCTACCATCCTGTGCGTGGACGACAACCGCGCCAACCTCGCGCTGCTGACCGAGGCGCTGTCGCTGCGCGCCGACTGCGTCGTGCTGACCGCCGCCGATGGCCAGGCCGGTGTCGACATGGCGCGCACCCACAGCCCCGACGTCATCCTGATGGACAACAACATGCCCGTCATGAGCGGCCGCGAGGCGATGCGCATCCTGCGCGAGGATCCCGCCACCGCGGGCATCCCGATCATCGCGGTGAGCGCGGCGGCGATGCCCGGCGCCGTGTCGGCCGGTCTCGAGCAGGGCTACTTCCGCTACCTCGTCAAGCCGTACGACCTGGTCGACCTGACCGACGCCATCGATGCGGCGATCGACGTCTCGCGCAGCGCCGCCGCGACGCGGCGCGTCGTCGACCGCGACGCCGTGCCCGGCTTCGAGCCGCCGCCGGCGGCTTGACGGGCGCGCCTCAGCGGCGGCGCGGCTTCACGGGCGCGGGTCCTTCCGCGCCGTGGCCGTCGGCGGCGACGATCCAGCCCTCGACCGGGTCGGCATCTGCCGGGCGGCCATACCCTGGCCGGGTATCGGCCCAGCCGGCCAGCAGCAGGCACAGCGCGGCGTCGAGCCGGTCGCCCTGCGCGTCGGCCACCAGCTCGTCGCGCTGCGCGTGCGTCAGCTTGAGCCGCAGGCCGCGCCAGCGGCCCTGCTCCAGCGCGTCGACGAGATCCTTGCGCGCGATCAGGCGCTCGGTCGTCTGCTGCGCCTTGGTGTCGCTCTTGTACGAGCGGCGGCCGATCAGCGCGCGCGCCACGAGGCCCGGATAGCCCTCCAGCGCGACGCGCGACGGATCGCCCGTCGCCAGCCCCGGCAGATCCACGCCCGCCTCGCGCAGCGCCGGCACGCCCGCATGCAGCATGAACGCCACCGGCGGGTTGACCCACTTCATCGAGCTGCTGCTTCCGGCGGGGGCGTCGCAGGCGCGGTGCGCGAATTTCGAGCCCGCCGGGCGCGCGTCGCAGAACGCCGCGAAGGCCTCCACGATCTGCAGGCGCGACAGGCTCGCGTAGTGCGTCATGCTGCCGGCCCAGTCGGCAGGCCAGCCGAGGTTGGCGAGCAGTTCGCGCGGCAGGCCGAAGGGCATGTCGAACGCGGCCAGCCACGGGCCGGGGCGGCGCAGCGACGCCGCGAACGCGTCGGCCGACAGGTCGTCCTCGAAGCGCTCGAGCTTGAGCAGGCCCGGCCGCTGCCAGGCGCCCCACGCCCACACGATGGGCTTGCCGCGCCGCGGCGCGCTCGTGAAATCGACGCCCGCGAGCGCCCGCGGCGGGTTCTCGGCAGCGGCTGGAAGCGGCACGGCAAGGTTCATGTCAGGCATTTTTGCTCACAAGACAGGCTGGGCCGGCCCATGCACGGGGCGGCTTGAGGTAGCCTCGGATTCCTCGCAGTCCCTCCCTGCTCCGGCCGCCGTCCGGAGCCCCGCCTGGCCGCCATGGTCGCGTCCGCGCCGCCCTCCGACATCCCGTCCGCCCTCGATTCGTCGTTCGCTCCCGCCGAGTTCTCGCGCCACGCCGCGACGGCGCGCGACTTCGACGACGACGACGCCGGCCAGGGCGCGCCGCTGCTCGAGGCGCTGTTGGCCGAGACGGCCCGGCCGTCGCGCCTGGGCCTGCCCGGCGGCGCGAGCAGCGTGTTCAAGACGGCCGGCCTGCTGGCGCTGCTGGCCATCGCGCTGGCCATCGGCGGCGCGCGGCTGGGACTGGATGGCGCCTGGGTGCGCCTGTTCGACAACGTGCACTGGACCATCGCCGACATCGGCGCCGCCTGGCTCGCCTGGATCGGCGTGCGCGACGCGCGCGAGAAGGGCCTGCGCGCCGAGTTCCTGGCGCGGCGCTGGTTCGCCGCCGGCTTCACGTCGTACGCCATCGGCCAGCTGCTGTGGGACCTGCAGATCTTCCTGGCGTGGCAGCCGTTTCCGGCACCGTCCGATCCGTTCTACATGATGATGGCGCCGTGCTGCGCGCTCGGCATGATGGGCTACCTGCGCGGACGCGTGCGCGATCCGCAGCGCCTGGCGGCCGTGCTGGACACGCTGTCGCTGGCGATCGCCGTCGTCGCGCTGGCGCTGGTGATCTACCTGCCCGAGCGCGGCGACATGAGCGCGCTGGCGCTCGGCGTGATGGTCACGTACCCGACGCTGCTGCTGGCCGGCGCGTGCGTCGGCCTGATGCTGATCGCGCTGCTGCGCGTGGGCCGCGCGTGGCCCGTCTGGGTGCTCACGGGCATGCTGGCCGCGCACGGCGGACTGTGGATGGAATGGAACGCGCTGACGCTGCGCCACGCGCTGTCGGACGGCGGCCTCGTCAACGCCGCGTTCTCCGTGTGCACGCTGCTGGGCGGCCTGGCGGTGACGCGCTGGCGCGCGCAGGCCGCGGCCGGCGACCGCGTCGACCGCTTCTACGAAGGCGCGCTGCGCGTGCTGCCGCTGGTCGTCGTGGTGGGCGTCACCTTCGCCGTGACGCTGCAGGACTCGATCGCGCACCTGTCGCCGTCGGCGCGCTGGCTGTGCGACGCGGCAGCCGTCGTCGTCATCGGGCTGGCCGCGATGCGCCAGACGCTGCAGCTGCGCGACCGCGACCAGCTGATCGAGGCGCAGCGCCTGCTGAGCGAGCGCGAGAACCAGCTCAGCGAGCTGAACCAGCACCTGGAGCAGCGGGTGTCCGAGCGCACGCGCGAGTCGGAGCAGCGCAACGCCGAGCTGTCGATGGCGCTGCAGCAGCTGTCGATGGCGCAGCACGAACTGGTGCGCGCCGAGAAGCTCGCCGGCCTGGGCTCGCTGGTGCAGGGCGTGGCGGCGGAAGTCTCGGCATCGCTGTCCAACGCCGACATGGTGGCCATCACGCTGCCCGCGCAGGTGGAGACGCTGGGCCGGCTGCTCGCGGCGACCGGCGACGCGCCCGCCGACGAGCGCCGCCGCCGGCAGGTGGCGACGTCCGTCAACGCGCTCGACGAGAGCCACAAGCAGCTGGGCCTGTCGCTCGGTCAGGCGCGCCACGTCATGGAGGTGCTCCAGCAGCTGGCCGTGGACCAGACCACCGACCACCGCCGCGGCTTCGACCTGCTGGCCACGGTGCGCGAGATGGTGGAGCTCACGCGCCTCGCGCACCGCCACGACCCGGTCGAGATCATCGTCACCGGCGAGCCCGACCTGCTGCTCGACAGCTACCCCGGCGCGATCGGCCAGGTGCTCAACCAGCTCATCGAGAACGCCATCGTGCACGGCTTCGCGCGCACCGCCGGGCAGGGCACGATCTCCGTGCGCGTCTGGCCCTCGGGCCACGACGCCGTGCGCATCACCGTGCACGACGACGGCGCCGGCATCCCGCCGACCGCCCTGCCGCAGGTGTTCGCGCCCTTCTTCACCACGCGCCTGGCCCAGGGCGGCAGCGGCCTGGGGCTGACGATCGCGCGCAACATGGTCAACGGGATCCTGGGCGGCCGCATCGAGATCGCGTCGCCCGAGGGCGCGGGCACGACCGTCACGATGACGCTGCCGCGGCTGGCGCCCAGGTCACACGGCTAGCAGGACGACGCCGCCGGCCATCAGCAGCGCGCCGAGCACGCGCTGGCCGCGATGGCCCTCGCCGAGCATGCGGCCGCCGATCAGCGCGGCGAACAGCATCGAGATCTCGCGCGCCGGCGCCACGTGCGACAGCGGCGCCACGCGCACCGCGTACAGCACCAGCACGTAGGCGAGCGGGCTCACGCCGCCCAGCACCACCGCGTGCCACTTGTAGCGCCGCCAGGCGTCGACGAAGCCGGACGGGTCGCGCAGCAGCGTCGGCAGCATGAACGGCAGGCGCACCAGGTTGCCGAAGTAGTCGAGGATGACCGGGCTGAGCAGCAGCACCTTCACCGAATAGCCGTCGAGGACCGTGTAGCCGGCGATCAGCACGCCGGTGGCCGCACCCCACAGCAGGCCCGCGCGCATGCGCGCCCGCTGACCCGGATCGTGCGACGCGCGCAGCATCGACGGCCCGCCCGCGATGATGAACACGCCCGCGCACACGCCCAGCACGCCCAGGACGCCGTGCACCGTCAGCGCCTCGCCCATCACCGCGACCGCCAGCATCGAGCTGATCAACGGCCCGGTGCCGCGCGCCACGGGATAGACGACGGTCAGGTCGGAGACGCGGTAGCCCTTGAGCAGCACCTTGAAGTACGCCAGGTGCAGGAAGCCGCTGCCGCCGACGAAGGCCCATTGCTTCCAGCCCCAGCGCGGCACCTCGCTCCATCCCAGCCACAGGCCTGCGGGCGCCCAGATCAGCGCGAGCAGCAGCCCGCCCATCAGCACGAAATGCCTGTTGCCTCCGGTCTTCTTGGCGACGATGTTCCAGAATGCGTGCAGCAAGGCGGCGATGATGACCATCGCGAGAGCGGAAACGGGCATGGCCCGATTCTAGGGACCACACTGTGGATGATCTTGGGGGAAAGATGCTGAGGATCCTGGGCAAGCCGACGTCGATCAACGTGCGCAAGGTGCTGTGGCTGTGCGAGGAGCTCGCGCTCGCGCATGCGCTCGAGCCCTGGGGCGCGGGCTATCGCGAGACCGACACGCCGGAGTTCCGCGCGCTGAACCCGAACGCGATGGTGCCGGTGATCGTCGATGGCGACGCCGTGCTGTGGGAGTCCAACACGATCTGCCGCTACCTGGCCGCCAAGGCGGGACGCGAGGACCTGCTGCCGCGCGAGCCGCTGGCCCGCGCCCGCGTCGAGCAATGGATGGACTGGCAGGGCGGCGACTTCAACAACGCCTGGCGCTACGCGTACATGCACCTGGTGCGCAAGAGCCCGGCGCACCAGGATCCGGCCGCCGTGGTCGCCAGCGTCGCCTCGTGGAACCGCCACGTCGCCATCCTGGACGAGCAGCTTGCGCGCACCGGCGGGTTCGTCGCGGGGCCGGCGTTCACGCTGGCGGACATCGGGATCGGCCTGTCGGTGAACCGCTGGTTCGAGACCCCGATCGAGCGGCCCGAGCTGGCGCAGGTGCGCGCGTACTACGACCGCCTCGCCGAGCGTCCGCCCTTCCGACTGCACGGGCGCAACGGCATGCCCTGAACGCGGCGTCGGGAGGCCTGGAAGGAGTCTGTCGGGAAATTGCCCGACTTTTCCTCGGTTCGGCCGACGGACCGCGGCCTAGAGTGTGAACGCGCGCTCGTCCCCCTGCGCGACGGATGCGCGGGGCCGACCGGCCCGTGACTCAGCCGAGAAAGCGTCGATGTCCTCTCCTGCCCGCTCCACCTCCCTCACGTTCAAGAACAAGATCGCCCTGCTCGCGGGCGTGTCCATCGTCGGCATCGTGCTGTTGTCGGCCGGCGCCGCATGGACGCTGCGCGACCAGGTCATCGAGGGCCGCAAGGCCGGCCTCGTGATGGCCGTGCAGTCCCAGCGCAGCATCGCGGCGGCCTACGAGCAGAAGGCCGAGAAGGGCGAGATGACGGTCGAGGCCGCCCAGAAGGCTGCGGCCGACGCGCTGCGCGTCGCCCGCTTCGGCGGCGCCGACGGCAAGGCGAACTACTTCTTCATCTGGAGCACCGACGGCGTCGGCGTGATGCATCCGTTCAAGCCGGAATGGATCGGCAAGAACATGGTGGGCAAGATCATGGATCCGGGCGGCCTGGACATCATCGCGGCGCTCGTCAAGGGCGCCAGCACCAGTGCTGACGGCAACGCCTTTGTCCCGATGAAGTTCCCGCGTCCCGGCAAGACCGAGCCGGTGCCCAAGCTGCAGTACGTGGCCACGGTGCCGCAGTGGAACTGGATCATCGGCTCGGGGCTGTACATGGACGACGTCGACGCCGAGGTTGCCGCAGTGCTCGCCAAGGGCCTGGCCGCGGCGCTCGTGCTGCTCGCGGCCATCGCGGCCATCGGCATCTCGATCTACCGCAGCGTGCTGCGCCAGATCGGCGGCGAGCCCGCCGTCGCGCTCGAGGCGATGAACGGCGTCGCGCGCGGCGACCTGTCGGTGCAGCTGCGCGATCCCGTGCCGGGCAGCCTGATGGCGGGACTCGCGACGATGATCGAGTCGCTGCGCGACACCGTGACGCAAATCCGTCGATCGACCGACAGCATCGCCACTGCCTCGGGCGAGATCGCGGTGGGCAACAACAGCCTCGCGAGCCGCACCGAGCAGACCGCGTCCAGCCTGCAGCAGGCCGCGGCCACGATGGAACAGCTGACGCAGACCGTGCGCCAGACCTCGCAATCGGCCTCGGAGGCCAATACGCTCGCCACATCGGCCGCACAGGGCGCGACCAACGGCGGCGACGTCGTCTCGCGCGTGGTCACCACGATGGACGAGATCAACGCGAGCTCGCGCAGGATCACCGACATCATCGGCGTGATCGACGGCATCGCGTTCCAGACCAACATCCTGGCACTGAACGCAGCCGTCGAGGCCGCGCGCGCAGGCGAACAGGGCCGCGGATTCGCGGTCGTGGCCGGCGAGGTGCGCTCGCTGGCTCAGCGCTCGGCCGAGGCCGCGCGCGAGATCAAGTCGCTGATCGGCGCCTCGGTCGAGCGCGTCGAAGCCGGCGGCCACCTGGTGAGCGAGGCCGGCGGCACGATGCAGGGCATCGTCGACGGCGTGCACCGCGTCAGCGACATCATCCAGGAGATCACCCGGGCCAGCGCCGAGCAGGCCTCGGGCATCTCGCAGGTCAACACCAGCGTGTCGGCGCTGGACCAGATGACGCAGCAGAACGCCGCACTCGTCGAGGAATCCGCGGCCGCCGCCGAGAGCTTGAAGGACCAGGCGCGCCAGCTCGCCCAGATCGTGCAGGTCTTCCAGTTGGAACGCTGACGCAAAATAGGCATTCCCTCGCAGGAGTGCCGCATGGTCCAACCCGTCCTCGTCGAAGCCTGGCGCGGCGACATCGTCGAATCCTTCCATCGCGGCGCGTACGCCGTGGTCGACACAGGAGGTGCCGTGCTGCGCCAGGGCGGCGACATCGACCGGCCCGTCTATGCGCGTTCGGCCGTCAAGGGGCTGCAGGCGCTGCCGCTGGTGGCCTCCGGCGCCGCGGAACGCTTCGGGCTGTCCAACGAGGAGCTCGCGCTGGCCTGCGCGTCGCACGGCGGGCAACCCGGACACGTGGCCACGGCGACCTCGATGCTCGCCAAGGCCGGTCTGGACGCCGACGTGCTCGAGTGCGGCACGCACTGGCCGTCCAACGAACTGGCGGCGCGCGCGCTCGCGGCCAGCGGCCAGTCGCCCTGCCCGCTGCACAACAACTGCTCCGGCAAGCATTCGGGCTTCGCCTGCCTGGGCGCGCTGATGGCCGGCGACGCCGACCGCGCGCGCGGCCTGCTGCGCGGCTACGTGGAGCCCGAACACGTCGTCATGCGCGAGATCAGCGCGTCGCTCGAATCGGCCACCGGCGTGCGCCTGGCCGACGCGCCGCGCGCCACCGACGGCTGCTCCATCCCCACCTTCGGCATCCCCGTGCGCGCGCTCGCCCGCGCGTTCGCGCGCCTGGGCACGGGCGCGGGCCTCACGCCCGAGCGCGCCCGCGCGGCCGCGCGCCTGCGCGAGGCGGTGGCCGCCGCGCCGCTGATGGTGGCCGGCACGGGGCGCCTGGACACGCGCCTGATGACGCACTTCGGCCAGCGCGTGTTCTGCAAGGTCGGCGCCGAGGGCGTCTACTGCGCGGCGCTGCCCGAGCTCGGACTGGGCATCGCGTTGAAGATGGACGATGGCAACACGGCGCGCGCGGCCGAGGTCGCGATCGTCGCGCTGATCGAATCGCTGCTGCCGCTGGACGACGCCGACCGCGCGTTCGTGGCGCCGCTGCGCGACGTCGAGATGCGCAACTGGAACGGGCGGCTGGTGGGACGTCTGGCGCCAGCGCGGGACTTCGCTCAGGGCGCGCGCTGAGTTGCGGGGTCAGGTCTTGAATCGTGCAGTGCACGTTTCAAGACCTGACACCTTCTTCAACGGCGCCGGCATGCCACGATCCAAGACCTGACGCCGCGAGACGATGGCGTCTCGCAAAAGCACAAGGAGCCGCCGCAACCAAGGTCGCGGCGGCTCCCGAAGATGAATCCGGCGCAACGAATCAGGCCGGCTTCCAGAGCGTCGGCAGTCCCTCGAGATTCCTGAACACCGACGACAACGCCCCGCGCGCCACGAGCGCCGTCGCCTTCTCGATGTCGGGCGCCAGGTAGCGATCCGTCGCCATGGAACCGCACTCGGAACGCAGAAGCGCATGCGCCTGTTCCAGCACCGACGAGCTGCGCAGCGGCCGCAGGAACTCGACGCCCTGCGCGGAGGCCAGCCACTCGATGCCCAGAATGACCGAGACGTTCGAGATCATCGCCTGCAGGCGCCGCGCCGCGAAGGTCGCCATCGAGACGTGGTCTTCCTGGTTGGCCGACGTCGGCAGCGAATCGACGCTGGCCGGATGCGCCAGCGACTTGTTCTCGCTGGCCAGCGCCGCCGCCGTCACGTGCGCGATCATGAAGCCCGAGTTCAGGCCCGCGTCGGCCGACAGGAACGGCGGCAGGCGCGAGACGCCCGCGTCGATCATCATCGCGATGCGGCGCTCGGCGATCGCGCCCACTTCGGCGATCGCCACGGCCATCGCGTCGGCGGCGAGCGCCACCGGTTCGGCGTGGAAGTTGCCGCCGGATACGAGCACACCGTCCTCGGCGAACACGAGCGGGTTGTCGGTGACGGCGTTGGCCTCGCGCACCAGGACCAGCGCGGCGTGCCGCAGCTGGTCGAGGCAGGCGCCGACGACCTGGGGCTGGCAGCGCAGGCAGTACGGGTCCTGCACGCGGTCGTCGCCTTCCATGTGCGACTGGCGGATCTGGCTGCCGGCCAGCAGCGCGCGGTAGTAGCGGGCCACGTCGATCTGGCCGGGCTGGCCGCGCAGCTCATGGATGCGCGGGTCGAACGGGCCGTCGCTGCCGCGCGCCGCGTCCACCGTCAGCGCGCCGATCACCAGCGCCGACTCGAGCACCGGCTCGAAGCTGATCAGCGCGTGCAGCGCCAACGCCGTCGAGGTCTGGGTGCCGTTGATCAGCGCCAGCCCTTCCTTGGCGTGCAGCGTCAGCGGCGCGATACCCGCCTTCTCCAGCGCGGGCAGCGCGGGCACGCGCTGGCCGTCGACCAGCATCTCGCCCTCGCCCATCAGCGCGAGCGTCATGTGCGACAGCGGCGCCAGGTCGCCCGACGCGCCCACCGAGCCCTGCGACGGCACGTACGGCACCAGGCCCGCGTTGTGCACGGCGATGATGCAGTCGACGACCTCCTGGCGCACGCCGGAGAACCCGCGTGCCAGGCTCGCGGCCTTGAGCGCGAGCATCAGGCGCACGACCGCCGGCTGCAGCGGCGCGCCCACGCCCACCGAGTGCGAACGGATCAGGTTGCGCTGCAGCGCCTCGAGCTCGCCCTGGCTGATGCGCTTGTTGGCGAGCTTGCCGAAGCCCGTGTTGACGCCGTAGACCGGCGCATCGCCGGCCGCTGCCTTCTGCACGACCGCGGCACTGGCCGCGATCGGTGCATGCGCCGACGGATTCAGCGTCAGCGTGAGGCCGCCGGCGTGCAGGGCCTGCAGGTCGTCCAGCGTCAGGGCGCCGGGATTGAGTTGGAGCGTGTTCGTCATCGCAGGAGTTACTTGATCATCGGCAGGTTGCGTCATCGCGGGGTCAGGTCTTGAACGTTGCGGGGTCAGGTCTTGAATCGTTCACTCAAGACCTGACCCCGCAACGTTCAAGACCTGACCCCAACGGATTACTTGATCATCGGCAGGTTGAGGCCGTGGCGCCTGGCCGCCTCGCGGGCATCGGCGTAGCCGGCGTCGGCGTGGCGCATCACGCCGGAGGCCGGGTCGTTCCACAGCACGCGCTTCAGGCGCTCGTCGGCCGCCTTCGTGCCGTCGCAGACGATCACGATGCCCGAGTGCTGCGAGTAGCCCATGCCCACGCCGCCGCCGTGGTGCAGCGACACCCACGTCGCGCCGCCGCCCGTGGCCAGCAGCGCGTTGAGCAGCGGCCAGTCGGACACCGCGTCCGAGCCGTCCATCATGCTCTCCGTCTCGCGGTTGGGCGAGGCGACGGAGCCCGAGTCGAGGTGGTCGCGGCCGATGACGATGGGCGCCTTGAGTTCGCCATTGCGCACCATCTCGTTGAATGCCAGGCCCGCGCGGTCGCGGTCGCCCAGGCCGATCCAGCAGATGCGCGCGGGCAGGCCCTGGAAGGCGATGCGCTCGCCGGCCATGTCCAGCCAGCGGTGCAGGTGCGCGTCCTCGGGGAACAGCTCCTTCATCTTCGCGTCGGTCTTGCGGATGTCCTCCGGATCGCCCGACAGCGCCACCCAGCGGAACGGGCCCTTGCCCTGGCAGAACAGCGGCCGCACGTAGGCCGGCACGAAGCCCGGGAACGCGAACGCGTCGACCACGCCCTGGTCGAACGCGACCTGGCGGATGTTGTTGCCGTAGTCGACCGTGGGGATGCCCATCTTCTGGAACTCGAGCATCGCCTGCACGTGGCGCGCGGCGCTGCGGGCCGCGGCCTCGCGCAGCGCGGCGTGCTGCGTGTGGTCGGCCTGCGCGGCCTTCCACTGCTCGACGCTCCAGCCCGCGGGCAGGTAGCCGTTGACGAGGTCGTGCGCCGAGGTCTGGTCGGTGACGAGGTCGGGGCGCACGCCGCCGGCGGCCGCGCGGCGCGCGAGCTCCGGCATGATGTCCGCGGCGTTGCCCAGCAGGCCGACGGAGACCGCCTTGCCCTCGGCTGCGTACTTGTGCATCCGCGCCAGCGCGTCGTCGACCGACGTCGCCTGCTCGTCCAGGTAGCGCGTCTTCAGGCGGAAGTCGATGCGGCTCTGCTGGCACTCGATGACCAGCGAGCTGGCGCCCGCGAAGCTGGCGGCCAGCGGCTGCGCGCCGCCCATGCCGCCCAGGCCCGACGTGAGGATCCAGCGGCCCTTCAGGTCGCCGCCGAAATGCTGGCGGCCGGCCTCCACGAAGGTCTCGTAGGTGCCCTGCACGATGCCCTGGCTGCCGATGTAGATCCACGAGCCGGCCGTCATCTGGCCGTACATCATCAGGCCCTTGCGGTCGAGCTCGTTGAAGTGTTCCCAGGTCGCCCACTTGGGCACCAGGTTCGAGTTGGCCAGCAGCACGCGCGGCGCGTCGGTGTGCGTGCGGAACACGCCGACCGGCTTGCCCGACTGGACCAGCAGCGTCTCGTCTTCCTTGAGGTTGCGCAGCGACTCCAGGATCGCGTCGAAGCAGTCCCAGTTGCGCGCGGCCTTGCCGATACCGCCATAGACAACCAGCGCGTCGGGGTTCTCGGCGACCTCCGGATCGAGGTTGTTCTGGATCATCCGGTACGCGGCCTCGATGAGCCAGTTGCGGCACGTGATATCGGTACCACGCGGTGCGCGCACCGGGCGCGGCAGCGACGTCGTGGCAGGCGGGAGCTTGGGCATGTCGTTCACGGAAGGTCTCCGGGGAGGTGGCGTGCGACATACCTCAAACAGGGTATGGCCGGCGCGCCGGGCGGGTCTGGCCCCTGCTTTCGGTGCGAATCCGCACACGGAGGGCATCGTCGATACGGGTCGTACTCTACTTGTCTAGACAACCTTGTGCAAGTAGGATCGCCCCATGCCGTCGTCCACCCGTTCCCGACTTCGCATGTCGTCCGCCCATCCCGCCGCCGCGGCCCCGCGCGCCTCGCAGGACGCCCTCGCCGCCGGAGGGCCCGCCGGCATCGCCATGCAGCGCTCGGCGCCGCAACCGCCCTACGCGCGAGTCAAGCAATACCTGAAGGACGCGCTGGAAGCGGGCCGCTGGGCGCCGGGCGTGCAGATGCCGTCGGAGGCCGAACTCGTCGCGCAGTTCGGCGTCAGCCGCATGACCGTGCACCGCGCGCTGCGCGAGCTGCAGGACGCCGGCCTGATCACGCGGCTGCAGGGCGTGGGCACCTTCGCGGCGCAGCTCAACCGCGTGTCGTCCACGCTGACGATCAACGACATCCAGGAAGAGATCCAGCGCCGCGGCCACCGCCACGATGCGAGCGTGCACATCCGGCGCGCCGAGGCCGCGCCGCCCGCGCTCGCGGCGCGGCTGGGCCTGGTGGCGGGCGCCACCGTGTTCCACACGCTGATCGTGCACCACGAGCACGGCGTGCCGCTGCAGTGCGAGGACCGCTACGTCAACCCGGCCTGCGCGCCCGAGTACCTGGACGTCGACTTCACGCAGATGACGCCCACGCACTACCTGCTGGACGTCGCGCCGCTGTGGGAGGCGCACGTGGCCATCGAGTCCGCGCTGCCCACCGCGCAGGAGGCGCGCCTGCTGGGCATCGCGCGCACCGACCCGTGCCTGATCGTCGTGCGCGGCACCGTCAGCCGCGGCGTGCCGGTCACGCTGGCGCGCCTGGTGCATCCGGGTTCGCGCTACACGCTCGAGAGCCAGTTCCGTCCATGATCCTTCTGCCCACGTCCAGCGTCGCGCCGGTGCCGTGGAAGAACGGCGGCGGCGTCACCCGCGAGCTGCTGCGCCTGCCCGCGGACGGCGGTGACGACTGGACGCTGCGCATCAGCGTGGCCGACATCGCCGCCGACGGCCCGTTCTCGCCGTTCCCCGGCATCACGCGCTGGTTCGCGGTGCTCGAGGGCGACGGCGTGCGCCTCACGTTTCCCGAACGCACGCTCAACATGCGGCGCGGCGACGCGCCGCTGCGCTTCGACGGCGCCGACGCACCCGGCTGCGCGCTGCTGGGCGGCCCCACGCGCGACCTCAACGTGATGGTGCGCCATGCGCGCGCGCAGTCGCTCGTGACCGCCGCCAGCTTCCTGGACGAGGCCGAGCCCGGCACCAGCCCCGGCTTCGGCTTCTTCGCGCTGCAGCCGCTCGCGCTGCACGGCGCCGGCGCGCTGCCGGTGCAGATGCCTGCGCTGTCGCTGGCCTGGTGCGAATCGCCGTTCGACGCCTCGCACGCGTGGTCGGTCGAACCGCTGGACGCCGCGCAGGAACACACCCTGCCCGGCTACTGGATCCGCCTGCTGCCCCACGCGCGATGACCGACCTGCTGGAGTCCTTCGAGCCGGGCCTGCCCGCCCAGGCCGTGGCCGCCGAGCCGCCGCCCGCGCGCCGCGTCTGGCGCCATGCGCGCCTGGCCACGCTGGCCGAGCCCGCCGGCTGGGGCGTCGTCGAACGCGGCGCGATCGTCACCGATGGCGCGCGCATCGCCTGGGTCGGCGCCGAGGCCGACCTGCCGCCGCTCGGCAACGGCGGCGTCGACGAGCACGACCTCGGCGGCGCGCTCGTCACGCCCGGCCTGGTCGATGCGCACACCCACCTCGTCTACGGCGGACAGCGGGCGCACGAGTTCGAGCTGCGGCTGCAGGGCGCGAGCTACGAGGACATCGCGCGCGCCGGCGGCGGCATCCGCTCCACCGTCGCGGCCACGCGTGCCGCGAGCGAGGACGAGCTCTTGCGCAGCGCCGCGAAACGCCTGCGCACGCTGCGCGACGGCGGCGTCACCACGGTGGAGATCAAGTCCGGCTACGGCCTGTCGTTCGAGGACGAGGCCAAGTGCCTGCGCGTCGCGCGCCGCCTGGGCGAGACGGGCGTGACCGTGCGCACCACCAGCCTCGCCGCGCACGCGCTGCCGCCCGAGTTCGGCGACCGCGCCGACGCCTACATCGACGCCGTCTGCGACTGGCTGCCGCAATGGCACGCGCTGGGCCTGGTCGACGCGGTCGACGCATTCTGCGAGCGCATCGCGTTCAGCACGGCGCAGGTCGAGCGCGTCTTCACGGCGGCCGCCGCGCTCGGCCTGCCCGTCAAGCTGCACGCGGAGCAATTGAGCGACTCCGGCGGCGCGCAGCTCGCGGCGCGCTTCAAGGCGCTGTCGTGCGACCACATCGAGTGGCTGTCCGACGCGGGCGTCGCCGCGATGCGCGACGCCGGCAGCGTGGCGATGCTGCTGCCCGGCGCGTTCCACTTCCTGCGCGAGACCAGGCTGCCGCCGATCGCCGCGCTGCGCGAGGCCGGCGTGCCGCTGGCCGTCTCCACCGACCACAACCCCGGCACGTCGCCCACGCTGTCGCTGCCGCTGATGATCCACCTGGCCTGCGTGGACTTGCGCCTCACGCCGGAAGAAGCCGTGCGCGGCGCCACCGTCAACGCGGCCCGCGCGCTGGGCCTGGCCGACCGCGGCACGCTCGCCGTCGGCCAGCGGGCCGACTTCGCGCTGTGGGAGCACGAGCACCCGCGCGAGCTCGCCTACTGGTTCGGCCACCCCGCCTGCCGCGGCACCGTCGTCGCCGCACACATGACCACCCCTTCCGCGCCGAGTACGGCGCTCCCTCCCCCGAGGGGACCGCGGGCCGGCTAGGGGCGGCCCGTCGCTCGCCCCGCGATGAGAATCACCATGATCCCCGACCATCCCTCCTTCCACCTCAAGCCCGGCACGACGCCGCTGCTGGTGAGCCTGCCGCACTGCGGCGAGCTGATCCCCGACGAGCTGCGCCCGCGCTACCTGCCGCGCGCCCTGGACGTCGAGGACACCGACTGGCACCTGCAACGCCTCTATGCCTTCGCCGCCGGGATGGGCGCCAGCGTGCTGCAGCCGCGCGCGTCGCGCTTCGTCATCGACCTGAACCGGCCGTCGGACAACGCGCCGATGTACCCGGGCGCCAACAACACCGAGCTGTGCCCGACGCGCTTCTTCACCGGCGACCCGATCTACGTCGAGGGCCAGGCGCCCGGCGACGCGGAGGTCAGGCGCCGCATCGCGCAGTGGTGGCAGCCGTACCACGGCGCGATCGCCGCCGAGCTCGCGCGCCTGAAGGCCGTGCATGGCCATGCCGTCATCTTCGACGGCCACAGCATCAAGAGCGAACTGCCGTGGCTGTTCGAGGGCCGGCTGCCGGCGCTCAACCTGGGCACCGTCGACGGCACGAGCTGCGCCCCGTCGCTGCGCCGGCAACTGGCCGACGTGCTCGCGTCGCAGGACAAGTACCCGCACGTGGTCGACGGCCGCTTCAAGGGCGGCTACATCACGCGCCACTACGGCCGGCCCGACGACGACGTCCATGCGATCCAGCTCGAGATGACCTGGGACTGCTACATGGACGAGACGCCGCCGTACGCGTACCGCCCCGACAAGGCCGCGCAGGTGCAGCCGCTGCTGCGCGAGCTGCTGCGCACGATGCGCGACTGGAAGCCCCGATGACGGCGCAGCGCTGCTGGGCCCCCGCCGCGTGGATGGACGGCGGCTGGCGCGAGTCCGTCGTGCTGGAGATCGACGCGCGCGGCCACTGGTCGCGCGTCGAGGCCGGCGTGCCCGCGCCCGACGGCGCCGAGCGCCTGGCCGGCCCGGTGCTGCCGGGCCTGGTCGACGCCCACAGCCACGCGTTCCAGCGCGCGTTCGCGGGCCTGGCCGAGCGCCGCGATGGCGACGACGACGATTTCTGGAGCTGGCGCGACCGCATGTACAAGGTCGCCAACGCGGTCACGCCCGAGAGCCTGCGCGCGATCGCGGCGCACCTGTACGTCGAGCTGCTGCGCGGCGGCTACACGCAGGTCTGCGAATTCCACTACCTGCAGCACCAGGCCGACGGCACGCCGTACGCCGATCCGCTGGCGCTGTCGATGGCGCTGGCCGACGCGGCCGGCGACGCCGGCATCGGCCTGACGCTGCTGCCCGTGCTGTACGAGCGCGCCGGCTTCGCGGCGCCCGCGCTGCGGCCCGACCAGCGCCGATTCCGCGCCGGCGCGGCCGACGTCTGGCAGCGCAGCCGCGAGTTCGAACGGCGCGTCGCGGCGGCCGCGCGGGCATCGCTGGTGCCGCTCAACGCGGGCCTGGCGATCCACTCGGTGCGCGCGGCCGCGGCCGAGTCCATCGGCGAACTGCGGCGCCTCGCGCACGAGTTCGACGGCCCGGTCCACGTGCACGTCGCCGAGCAGCGCGCCGAGCTGCGCGACTGCGTCGCCGCCACCGGGCAGACGCCGGTCGCCTGGCTCGCGTCGCAGGGCTGGCTCGATGCCCGCTGGCAGCTGGTGCACGCCACGCACGTGGACGCCGGCGAGATCGCCGCCACCGCCGCCAGCGGCGCGGGCGTCGTCATCTGCCCGAGCACCGAGGGCAACCTCGGCGACGGCTTCACCGACCTGCCGGCGTGGCTCGCGGCAGATGTCGAGCTCGCGATCGGCTCGGACAGCAACGTCACGCGCAGCTGGCGCGAGGAGCTGCGCTGGATGGAATACGGCCAGCGGCTCAAGCTGGAGCGCCGCAACGTCTGCGCGCAACCGCGTGGCGCGGCCAACGCGGCGCACGGCCGTCCGACGCCGCCACGGCCCGACACCGCCGCCAGCCTGTTCGAGCGCGCCCGCGCCGGCGGCGGGCGCGCGGCCGGACACGCGGCGTGGGGCCTGGTGCCGGGCGCGCGCGCCGACCTGCTCGTCGTCGACCCGGACGACGCGAGCCTGGTCGGGCTGCCGCGCGCGCGCTGGCTC
>DATCRO010000144.1:0-5797 GCA_036569025.1 Burkholderiaceae bacterium | reverse complement strand
ATGCGCGACATGGACCGCTACACGCTGCCGCTGGCGCTGCGCTCGCTGCAGGGCTCGGGCCAGACGCCGTGGGGCGCGCTGTGCGCCGGGGCGGCCATCGCGGTGCTGCCGCTGCTGGTCATGTTCGCGCTCGCCTCGCGCCGCCTGATCGACGGCCTCACTGCGGGAGCCGTCAAGCACTGAGCCTCGCACCCATTCCGGCCGGCCGCGCGCGCTCGCGGCCTTTTCAAGATTCGCCTTGATAACGATTTCAACGCTTCGAAAACGACGATTCCGATGTCCGACCTGAACATTCCGCTCACGCTCTCGCCGCAGACCCGCGCCACGCTGTCGCGCGACTTCACCTGGGGCGTGGCCACCAGCGCCTACCAGATCGAGGGCGGCGCCACGGCCGGCGGCCGCGGGCCGTCGATCTGGGACACCTTCTCGCACACGCCCGGCAAGACGGTGCGCGGCGAGACCGGCGACGTCGCCTGCGACCACTACCACCGCTGGCCGGAGGACGTCGCGCTGATGGCCTCGCTGGGCCTGGACGCCTACCGCTTCTCGATCTCGTGGTCGCGCGTGCAGCCGCAGGGCCACGGCGCGTGGAACGAGCAAGGCCTGGCGTTCTACGACCGCCTGGTCGACGGCCTGCTCGCCGCGGGCCTGCAGGCACACGCCACGCTGTACCACTGGGACCTCCCGCAGGGGCTGCAGGACCGCGGCGGCTGGGCCTCGCGCGACACGGCGCTGCGCTTTGCCGAGTACGCCGAGCGCATCGCGCGCCGCCTGGGCGACCGCCTCGCATCGATCTCCACCCACAACGAACCCTGGTGCACCGCGGTGCTGGGCCATGAGCGCGGCCAGTTCGCGCCGGGCTTCCGGGACGCCGCGCTGGCGGCTGACGTGTCGCACCACCTGCTGCTCTCGCACGGCCTGGCGCTGCAGTCCATGCGTGCGGCCGGCTGCGGGGCGCCGATGGGGATCGTGCTGAACCAGTCTTCCGCCAGCGCCGCCACCGACAGCGCCGCCGACCGCGCGCTCGCCGCCACCGAGTACGCGAGCTTCGTGCGCTGGTACATGGAGCCGATCTTCGCGGGCGGCTATCCGCAGGACGCGGGCATCGGGCACTACCCGCGCAACATCGAGCCAGGCGACTTCGCGATCATCGGCCAGCCGCTGGACTTCCTCGGCGTCAACTACTACACGCGCATCTGGGCCAGCGCGGCGACGCCCCCGGTGCCCGCGCCAAGCGCGCTCGGCGTCACCGACATGGGCTGGGAGATCCACCCCGAGGGCCTGACCGAGCTGCTCGTCGACCTGCACCGCCGCTACCCCGGGCTGCCGCCCATCTTCGTGATGGAAAACGGGATGGCCAACGGTGGCGACGCGGTGGTGGACGGCCGCGTCGCAGACGCCCCGCGCATCGACTACATGCGGCGCCACCTCGAGGCGCTGGCCCGCGCGCGCGAGGCGGGCGTCGACCTGCGCGGCTTCTTCTACTGGAGCCTGATGGACAACTACGAGTGGAACTCGGGCTACGACAAGCGCTTCGGCCTCGTGCACGTCGACTACGACACGCAGGTGCGCACGCTCAAGGACAGCGCGCTGTGGTACCGCGACACCGTGGCCGCGCTGCGCCGGGAGTCGGCCCATGGCTGACCTGCGCCTGCGCGGCGTGCGCAAGACCTTCGGCGGCACGACGGAAGTCCTGCGCGGCATCGACCTGGACATCGCCGACGGCGAGTTCATGGTGTTCGTCGGGCCCTCGGGCTGCGGCAAGTCCACGCTGCTGCGCCTGATCGCGGGCCTCGAGGAGGCCACCGACGGCGAGCTGCGCATCGGCGGCGAGCGCATGGACGGCGTGCCGCCCGCCGACCGCGGCGTGGCGATGGTGTTCCAGAGCTACGCGCTGTACCCGCACATGACCGTGGCGCAGAACCTGGGGTTCGCGCTGAAGATGGCCGGCCGGCCCAGGGCCGAGATCGCCGCCGCGGTGGGCCGCGCCGCGGAGATCCTGCAGATCGTGCCGCTGCTCGATCGCAAGCCCAAGGCGCTGTCCGGCGGCCAGCGCCAGCGCGTGGCCATCGGGCGCGCGATCGTGCGCGAGCCGCGCGTGTTCCTGTTCGACGAGCCGCTGTCCAACCTCGATGCCGCGCTGCGCGTGCAGATGCGGCTGGAACTGGCGCGGCTGCACCGCGAGCTGGGCACCACCATGATCTACGTCACGCACGACCAGGTCGAGGCGATGACGCTGGGCGACCGCATCGCGCTGTTCAACGGCGGCCGCATCGAGCAGGTCGGCGCGCCGCTGGCGCTGTACGAGCACCCGCAGTCGCGCTTCGTCGCCGGCTTCCTCGGCCAGCCGCGCATGAACTTCGTGCCCGTCGGCCAGCTCGACGCCGCGGCCCGCGTGCTGTTCACCGGCCGCGCGAACCCGCTGCCCGCCGGCTGGATGCTGGGCGTGCGGCCCGACCACCTGCGTCTGCACCGCGAGGGCGCGGGCCTGCCCGGCCGCGTCGAGCGCCTGGAGCACGTCGGCGACGCGGTGCTCGCCTGGATCCAGCCCGCGTCGGGCGCCGCGACGCTCGCGGTGCGCCTCGCGCCGGGCGACGCGTTGCCCGAGCGCGACGCGCAGGTCAGCCTGCGGCCGGACGCCGGCCGCGTGCATGCCTTCGATGCGGACGGGTTCGCCCGCCCGCTGCCCGCCGTTGCGGCATCCGCGATGGAGGCCGCCGCGACACCCTGATCACGCATGAAGGCACGAGGAGTTGGCGGGCTCGTGCCCCGATCCCCCGGACGCCCCTCCAGCGTTTTCCCGGGCATGACAACAGACCGCCCACCGTATCCACTTTGGTGAGGAGACCATGAACAAGACCCTGTACACGACCCTGGCCCTGGCGCTCTTGAGCCAGTGGCCGCAGCTCGCGGCGGCGCAGTCCGCCACGAGTCCCCCCGGCGCGCCCGCGAAGGCCGCCTCCGCCGCACAAGGCCAGGCCGAGGAGCCTGCCGTCGACAAGGTGATCGTCACCGCCAACCGCTGGATCGAGACGCTGCAGTCCGTCTCGGGCGTGGTGCAGACGATCGACGCCGACACGCTGCGCAAGGACGGCATCACCGAGATCCGCTCGCTGCAGAACGAGATCCCGGGGATGAACATCGCCAACCAGGAAGGCAACGTCGAGATCTACATCCGCGGCGTGGGCTCGTCGAACAACACCGAGCTGGGCGACCCGGCCGCGGCGCCGCACATCAACGGCATCTACATCCCGCGTCCGCGCGGCCTGGGCACGATGTTCTACGACCTCGAGCGCGTCGAGGTGAACAAGGGCCCGCAAGGCACGCTGTACGGCCGCAACGCGATGGCCGGCACGCTCAACATCATCACGGCCAAGCCGAAGCTGGACCGTTTCGGCGGCTACATGCAGTTCGAGGGCGGCGACCGCAGCAGCGGCGCCGAGGCCGCGCTGAACATGCCGCTGTCGCCGACGCTCGCGCTGCGCGCCGCGGCCTTCATGACCGACAAGACCTCGGGCTTCCGCAACGCCTCGCCCGATCCGGCGTCGCACGCGCTCACGCCCGCGGGCGAGGAGCACAACCAGGGCGCCCGCCTGTCCGCGCTGCTGGTGCCGACCGACCGGATGCAGGTCTCGATGATGGCCGACTACGGCCACGAGGGCGGCACCGGCTACCCCGGCGCCAACATCTACACCGCGGTCAAGGCCACCGGCCTGCGCGCCGAGCAGCTGCCGCTGCGCGACATCGTGTACCGCGGGCCGCAGGGCACCATGCACAACGACCTGTCGGGCGTGCAGGGCAAGGCCTCGTACGACTTCGACAGCTTCGGTGCCGAACTGTCGCTGAGCCAGCGCAAGGTCGACTTCTACCAGCGCAATGCGCAATCCGAGGGCATCGGCTGGCCCGGTCGCGACTATTCGGGCGTGCAATGGGACAACTTCTCGACGCAGTACTGGCAGACCAAGTCCGACAGCAAGGTCGCCGAGCTGCGCCTGTACTCGGGCGAGGAGGCCAAGGTGTTCCAGTGGAACGTGGGCGCGTTCACCTTCAACGAGGACCAGAAGGTGGGCTATCTCTCGCTGGCTGACCGCGGCTACTGCTGCTTCTCGGGCACCGAGTTCACGATGCCCAAGGTGATCGGCAAGTCCGCCGCGCTGTTCGGCGACGGCACGCTGTCGGTGACGCAGAACCTGCGCCTGATCGGCGGCCTGCGCGAGACCGAGGAGGCCAAGTCGCGCTACGGCATCGGCGGCAACATCGCGCTGACGCTGGGCGGCGCCAACTTCGCCTGCTGCATGGCCACGCGCCTGGGCACCGAGGGCTTCGTGCCCGCGCTGCTCGATCGCCCGAACTTCGACATGAGCAAGGTGACCACGCCGCAGCAGATGGCGCAGTTCCTGATGCAGACCTCGCTGGTGCCCGGTGCGCGCGACACGCTCAACGCGCAGGTCGGCCCGATCGCCAACGGCACGAACCCGATGGGCAACTGCTTCGTGCGCTCGGACATCGACAACGGCTTCGTCACCTGTCCCACCGACCAGAACGGCGGCTTCAGCTACGCGAACCTCAGCGTGCCGGAGCAACAGGTCGGCAGCAGCAAGTTCCACTACACCGACTGGCGCCTGGGCACCGAGTACGACCTCACCAAGGACAACATGGTCTACGTGAAGGTGTCGACGGGCCACAAGGCGGGCGGCTTCAACGACAGCTTCCACGGCTCGACCGTGCCCGAGCTGTTCCGCCCCGAGCAGTTGCGCGTGCTGGAGGCCGGCTCGCGCAACGCGTTCGACCTCGGCGGCCGCCGCGCGGTGTTCAACCTGTCGGGCTTCTACTACGACTACAAGGACCAGGTCTTCCAGGACCTGACCTGCATCACGGTCGACACGACGAAGAACCCGCCCACCTGCAGCGGCTACTCGCTGGTCAACCGCAACATCGGCAAGTCGCACCTGGCGGGCCTGGAGGCCGAAGGCCGCTTCGGTCTGCCGATGGGCTTCAAGCTCGACCTGAACGGCGCGCTCCTGCACACCCGCATCGACCGCGGCGTCGTCGCCGACGTGCGCGCGATCGACTACGGCAACGGCGGCAAGAGCCCGCTGATCGACCTGACGGGCAACGAGCTGCCGCTGGCCTCCAAGGTCAACCTGTCGGCCCGCCTGCAGCAGGTGTTCGGCCTGTTCGGCGGCAAGGCCGACTGGCAGGCGCTGCTGAACTGGCGCTCGGCGTACTACCTGACGCAGTTCAACGAGAAGGCCGTCATCGACAACAGCGGCAACTCGCAGACCGCGCTGCAGGCCGGCTTTCCGGACCGCCAGATCGGCTTCCTGACGCTGAACCTGGGTGCCGGCTACAACTTCCCGGGCGGGCTGCGGCTCGAGGCGTACGTCAACAACGCCACCGACAAGCAGGCCTCGCAGAAGGCGCTGGTCGGCGCGTCGCTCGACATCCGCTTCATGAACGACGCCCGCTCGTACGGCGCGCGCGCCCGGATGGACTTCTGACCCTGGCCCGACTTCGCAGACGCATCCGCCTGCGATGATCCCGTGCCCGCGGCCGTCGGCCCCCGACGCCGCGGGCACTTTTCCTTTCGAAGAGGACCTCATGATCACGAAGCGCTCGCTCGCCTCGACACTCGCCATCGTCGCGCTGGGCCTGCTGGCCGCCTGCGCAGCGCCCGTCGCCCCGCATGCGGCGGCCTCTGCCGCCGCCGACCAGGGCGATGTAGCGGTCATCCACGCGCAGGGCCCAGGCGCCCTCGGTCGGCGCGTCCAGCATGTTGCCGAAATTGACGCCGCGC
>DATCRO010000143.1:0-3331 GCA_036569025.1 Burkholderiaceae bacterium | reverse complement strand
CTGGTCGGCGTCAACGCCTCCGACAAGCGCCTGGGCCTGACGTACTGGATCGCCCAGATCTCGCTGCTGGCCTTCTCGCTGATGCACCTGTACGAGCTGCAGGCCGGCCGTGCCCTGTACGGCATGCAGCGCATGGTCGTGATCGACCCGCTGGGCCACCTGCTGGGCCTGGCGGCCGGCCTCGCCACGATGATCACGCTGGGCTTCGCGCGCCCCTACCTGAAGTCGCGCGACCTGCTCAAGGGCGAGTTCCTGTCGCTGGCGATGTTCTCGCTGCTGGGCGTGTCCGTGATGGTCTCGGCCAACAACTTCCTGGTCGTCTACATCGGCCTGGAGCTGATGACGCTGTCGCTGTACGCGCTGACCGCGCTGCGCCGCGACCACGCCGTGTCGACCGAAGCCGCGATGAAGTACTTCATCCTCGGCGCGCTGGCCAGCGGCTTCCTGCTGTACGGCCTGTCGATGATGTACGGCGCCGCCGGCACGCTCGACATCCCCAACGTGCTCGAGGCCCTGCACAAGGGCACCGTGAACCCGCAGGTGCTCGTGTTCGGCCTCGTGTTCATCGTTGCCGGCCTCGCGTTCAAGCTCGGCCTCGCCCCGTTCCACATGTGGGTGCCCGACGTCTACCAGGGCGCGCCCACGGCCGTCACGCTGCTGATCTCCGGCGCGCCCAAGCTGGCGGCGTTCGGCATCACCTTCCGCATCCTGGTCGAGGGCCTGTCGGGCCAGGCCAAGGACTGGGAAGAGATGCTGATCGTGCTGTCGGTGGTGTCGATGACGCTGGGCAACCTGGCCGCCATCGCGCAGTCCAACCTCAAGCGCCTGCTCGCCTACTCGGCGATCGCGCAACTGGGCTTCATGCTGCTGGGCTTCACGCCGACCGTCGTCGACATGAAGACGGTGGCCGCCGCGAACGCCTACAGCTCGGCGCTGTTCTACATCATCACCTACGTCCTGACGACGCTGGGCACCTTCGGCCTGATCATGGTCCTGGCGCGCAACGGCTTCGAGAGCGAGGAGATCGCCGACCTGGCCGGCCTGGGCAAGCGTTCGCCGTGGATCGCCGGCGTGATGTCGCTGTTCATGTTCTCGCTCGCCGGCATCCCGCCGCTGGTCGGCTTCTACGCGAAGTTCGCCGTGCTGCAGGCGCTCGTGAGCACGGGCAACCAGACCTACATCGTGCTGGCCGTGATCGCGGTGCTGCTGTCGCTGGTCGGCGCGTACTACTACCTGCGCGTCGTCAAGACGATGTTCTTCGACGAGCCGGTCGACCCGAGCCCGGTGCGCGGCGAGACCGGCGCCACCGTGCTGCTGGCCCTCAGCGGCATCGCGACGCTGGGCCTGGGCCTGCTGCCCGACGGCCTGATGAGCGTCTGCCGCGACGCCGTCCTGAAGGCGCTGAACTCCTAGCCGGAGCCGCGCGTGACGGAGAAGAACGTCGAGGCCATCGTCGCCGGTGGCTCTCCGATCCGCGCGCAGGAGGGCGTCGACGCCCATCTCGTGGAGCGCCTCGTGCGCTCCGAAAACGTCTACGACGGCCACTTCCTGAAGGTGCGCCGCGACCAGGTGAAACTGCCCGACGGGCAGCTGGCCTGGCGCGAGCACATCGTGCATCCCGGCGCGGTCATGATCGTGCCCATCGCCGACGACGGCCAGCTGGTCGTCGAGCGCCAGCACCGCTATCCGCTCGACCACGTGCTGCTGGAGTTTCCCGCCGGCAAGCTCGACCCGAACGAGACGACGCTGGCCTGCGCCAGGCGCGAGCTGCTCGAGGAGACCGGCTACACCGCCCGCGAGTGGGCCTATGCCGGCCGCCTGCACAATGCGCCGGCGTACTCCAACGAGTTCATCGAGATCTGGTTCGCGCGCGGCCTGGTCGCCGGCGCGCAGCAACTGGACGCCGGCGAGTTCCTCGAGGTGTTCACGATGCCCGAGGCCGCGCTGCTCGCGCAGTCGGCCAGCGGAGAGCTGACCGACGCCAAGACGATGGTCGCGCTGCTCAAGCTGCAGCAGTGGCGCAGCGGCCAGTGGGAACCGACCTGGCAGTCGGTCGAGTGAAGCCGCGGCCATGAAGGTGCTCGACCTGCGCTGTGCCACCGGCCATGCCTTCGAGGGCTGGTTCGCGTCCGAGGACGACTACGGCTCGCAGCGCGAGCGCGGCATGCTCGATTGCCCCGTGTGCGGCAACGCCGAGGTGGTGCGCCTGCCGAGTGCGCCGCGCCTGAACCTGTCGGGGGCGCGCGAGCGCGCGCCGACGCCCGCGCGCGTGGCCGCGGGCGAGGCCGCCGGCAACGAGCCGGCCGCTCCGCCCGTCGACATGGCGCTGCAGGGTGGGGCGGTCCGGCGCTTCGTCGAGGCGGTGGCCGAGCTCTTGAGCAGCACCGAGGACGTCGGCTCGCGCTTCGCCGAGGAGGCGCGCCGCATCCATTACGGCGAGAGCGAGGCCAAGGCCATCCGCGGCCAGGCGAGCGCCGAGGAGCGCGAGGCGCTGGCCGACGAGGGCATCGAGGTCTTCACGCTGCCGTCCGGGCTGCCGCCCAAATCCTCGCTGCAGTGAACCGGCGCCGTGCGGCGCGCCGCTTTCAGTCCTCGGCCGCCGCCTCGCCTGCGCCCGGCGCGAACGGCTTCAAGGCCACCGGCCCGACCCGCGTGGCGCCCAGGTGCGAGCGGGCGCCGTCCGCGGTACCCGTGGCGCGCACCATCACCCAGTCGATGCGCGAAACGCCGTCGGCCTCGCCCAGCGCGCTCAGATGGCGCATGAATTCGGCGCACAGCTGGGCGGAGGCCTCCTCGCGTTCCTCGCGGCTGGCCACGCCCGCGGCGGCCGCGAACGAGCCGGGCGGCAGCATCGGCGTGCGGTGCAGGGTGGCGATGCCCAGGATGCGGCCGTCCTCGTCCACGCACTCGCCGCGCACGCCGGGCGGCCTGCCGGCAGGGGCGGGCGCGGCGGCCTTGCCGGCCTGAAGGAAGTCCTTGATGTGGGCGGCCGACTGCCGCAGCGCCTCCTCGCCGGCGGGCAGGCCGGCGATGCGCCGCATCAGGCCCGCGAGCTGGGCGTGCGGGGCGGGACGCGAGGCGTCCTGCGTGTCGAGGATCCAGATCTCGGTGCGGGCGCCGAAACGGCCGGCGCGGGGCGTGGGCTCGCCGGTGACGAGCGACCCGTAGGCGACGTCCTGGCCCCAGTATTCTCGGCAGGGATGCATGTGTGAACGCTTGTCTCCGTGCGTCGCCGTGCGGGCCTCTTGGGGCGCCGGCGCGTCTGTCGTGGCGGGACTGTAGAGGGCCGGAGGCCGGCGATCCAATGCCGTGTCGCTGGACGGCCATGCAC
>DATCRO010000142.1:0-7561 GCA_036569025.1 Burkholderiaceae bacterium | reverse complement strand
GGCCGACGATCTCGATGCCGCGATCGTCGACGACCAGGGGCAGCCGATCACGCTGCATGCGTTCTCCGCGATCCACGCCGAACTGACGCGCCTGTACGAGGCGCTGATGGCGCACGACCTGGCCGCCGGCTCGCCGGGCGCGCGGCGCCTGTTCAGCTGACGGCGTGATGACGCCTGTCCATCCGGTCCCGTTCGTCTGGCGCCCCGTGACGCCGGCGGACGTCTTCACGCTGGCCGCGATCTACCGCGACTGCGCGCTGCGGATGGGGCCGCAGGTCTACACGCCCGAGCAGTCGCGGGCCTGGGCCTCGTCGGCCGAGGACGAGGCGGGATTCCGCGACTATGTCCTGACGGCCGACACCTGGATCGCCGAGCGCGTGGGCGACGTGCGGGCCATCGGCTTCTGCGGCGCCAGCCGCGACGGCGAGCTGCGCGAGATCCATTCGCTGTACGTCACGCCCCGGATGACCCGCCGCGGCATCGGCGCCGCGATGTTGCGCCGCACGCTGCAGCGCACCGAGCACGAGGGCGCCACCCGCTTCGCCGCCTGGGCCACCCCGTTCAGCAGGCCCGTCTTCCTGGCCGCCGGCTTCGTGCTGGCGCAGACGGTGCAGGCGCCGTACCGGGGAGTGATGTTCGAGCGGTATCGGGTCGAGAAGGGTTGAGGCTGCTTGCGGCCGCGCCGAGGTCGGAGGGGTCCGGCCTCTCCTCCTGATCGCGCCACGATGCCGCCGCAAGCCTCGGTTCGGATCGCGATCGGGAGGCGAAGGCCTGACCCCGATCATCGGCCGGGGATCGAGGTCAGGCCTTCGCCTCATGTCGCCGGCTGCTTGCCCCGCGATGGCGGCAGCCCGGCGGCGACATGAGGAGAGGCCAGACCCCTCAGGCGTCCCTCGTTCGCAAAGAACACATCCAGGGTCGGAAACCGCGGCGTCTCGTGCAGGCAATCCCACAGGAAGATCGCCAGCCCGATATCGCCCGTCCACAGCGAATGCCGCAGGCGGCCGGCGCGTGCGGTCTCGGCCTCGAACTGCCCGATCGCGTGCATCGCGAACGCGCGGGCGCGCTCGCGCCAGCGGGCGTCGCGGGTGCGCGCGAGCAGCACCAGGAACGCGTAGGCGTTGCCGGCGGTGCCGTGGCACAGGTTCGAGCCCTTGGCCAGCGGGCCGGCGGCCCACGTGGCTTCGCCGGCCTCGGCCAGCAGCGGTTCCAGCGCGTGGCCCGGCAGGTCGGCCAGGCAGATGACGAAGCCCGGGGCGCCGTGGCAGAACTGCATCAGCCACTTCTGCGGCGTGCCGGGCGCCTCGTCGGCCTGGACGGGCCAGGTGGCGCGGCCGTTCGCGCGGATCGCGGTGTTGGCCACCGTCGTCTCGATGCAGGCCTGCCACTCCAGCCACTCGGCCTCGGGCAGCAGGTGGCGGCCCATCAGCAGCGCTCGGGCCGTCGCGACGAAGCCGTGCACGGCGTCGATGTAGCGCGACGTGCGGCCGTAGAGGTCCTGGGACCAGTAGTGGCAGGCCTGGCGCTCCGACCACAGCAGTTGTTCGCGCAGGCGCTGCGCGATGCGGCGGAACAGGACGGCCCAGCGCTCGTCGTCCGTCGCGCCGTGCATCATCGCGGCCGCCAGCAGCGAGCCGGGCGAGCCCCACATCAGCTCGCGCGCGGGATGGCCGATGTTGCCTTCGATGAGCGCGGCGATCGCGTCGGCGCGCGCCGCGTCCGGCGCCTGGCCCCAGGCCATCATCGCGAACGGCAGGTCGCCCATCAGGTAGCTGCCGGCGTTGTCGTCGCCCAGCGCGGCGCGGTTGCGCGCGCGCACTGCCTGGAGGTGCCGGGCGAACGGCGGGCTGTCGGCGGCCCCGACGCGGCGCAGGTAGTCCAGCGCCCAGATCACGCCCGCTGCGCCCCAGTAGAGATTGGTGGCGCGCATGTCCGGGTCGTCGTCCGGCTCGAGGTCGCGCGGATGCGGCGGCCACAGGCCGTCCGGGGTGAACGCGGCGACCGTCCCGTCGACGATGCGCGCGATCGTGGCGCGGACGCGGGCCTCGTCCCAGGCGATGGCCTGCAGCGGTTCGTGGCGGGCGGGGTCGTGCAGCATGGGGGCCTCGCGAAGACGTGTGCGGGCATCCTACGCCTCGAACCCCGAGAGGGTATCGGCCGCGCCGCGGCGCCTCCGATCCATGGCATCCTGGCGCACTCGCCGCCGCCCCGGAGACCCGCTTGACGACCACGCACGACGCCCCCGCAGACCCGCTCCAGGCCGCCATCGCCCATCACCGCCGCGGCGAGCTCGACGCCGCGCAGGCCATCTACGCCGAGCTGCTGCGGGTCGACCCGCGGCGCGCCGACGCGCTGAACTTCATGGGCGTGCTGATGGTGCAGCGCGGCGAGCGCGAGCGCGCGCTGGAGCTGCTCAGGAAGGCGTCGATGATCGCCCCGCGCGAGCCCGGCGTGTGGAACAACCTGGGCAACGCGCTGCTGTCGCTGGGCAAGCTGCCCGAGGCCGAGAAGGCGTTCCGCCGCAGCCTCGCGCTGGCCGAGAGCGCCGAGGCGCTGACCAACCTCGCGCGCATCCAGCGGCGGCGCCAGGAATGGGCGCGCAGCGAGGCGTCGGCCCGGCGCGCGATCGCGCTGGCGCCACGGTCGGGCGAGGCCTGGCACTACCTGTCGCTGGCGCTGCTGGGCCTGCAACGGCCCGAGGAGGCGTTCGAGGCCGCGGTGCAGGCCGAGCTGCTGCTTCCCGCGCACGCGCACCGGCGCGAGGCCTACGGCCGGGCGCTGTGGGCGGCGGGCCAGCACGATCACGCGGTGGCGTTCTACCGCGACTGGCTCGACAAGGAGCCGGGCAACCCGTACGCGCAGCACCACCTGGCGGCGGCGCTCGGGCAGACGCCCGAGCGCGCGAGCGACGCCTACGTCGAGAAGGTGTTCGACCAGTTCGCCGCGAGCTTCGACACGCAGCTCGCCGCGCTGAAGTACCGCGCGCCCGAGCTCGTCGCCGAGGCGATGGCCGCGGCGCTGCCGGCGCCCGCCGCGCAGTTCGACATCGCCGACCTCGGCTGCGGCACCGGCCTGTGCGGGCCGCTGCTCAAGCCGTGGGCCCGCTCGCTGGCGGGCTGCGACCTGTCGGCCGGCATGCTCGAGCGAGCGGCGCCGCGTGCCGTCTACGACGAGCTCGTGAAGGCCGAGCTGGTGCGGTTCCTCGTGGAGCGGCCGGCGGCGTTCGACGTGCTGGTCTCGGCCGACACGCTGATCTACTTCGGCGAGCTCGCCGCCATGCTCGCCGCCGCGCACGCGGCGCTGCGCCCGGGCGGCACGCTCGTGTTCACGCTCGAGGCGCTGGAGGACGCGGACGACGCCGACTTCCGGCTGACCGAAAGCGGCCGCTACGCCCATGCGCTGCCGGGGCTGCGCGCGCGCCTGGGCGCGGCGGGCTTCGCGGCGCCGGCGATCTCGTCGATCACGCCGCGCATGGAGAGCGCCCGCGCCGTGGCGGGCTGGCTGGTGACGGTGCGCCGCGACTGAGGCGAGGCGTCCGCATTTCAGGCTACCCTGGCGGGATGCGCCTTCCGTTCCTTGCCTGCCTGGCGACGCTGCTTGCCGCCCTCGTCGCGTGCTCGACTTCCCTGGCCCCGGCGGCCCCCGCGCCGCGCCACTCGACCGCCGGCCCCGGCGTGCACGTCATCGCACGACGCCTGGCGATGCCCGGCCTCGGGCGCGAGCGCACGATCCGCCTGTACCTGCCGCCGTCCTACGACACCTCGCCGGGCAAGCGCTACCCCGTGATCTACATGCACGACGCACAGAACCTGTTCGACGAGGCGACGTCGTCCTACGGGCAGGAGTGGGGCGTCGACGAGACGCTGGACGCCTTCGCCCGCACGCGCGGCTTCGAGGCGATCGTCGTGGGCATCGACCACGGCGGCGACGAGCGCATCCACGAGCTGTCGCCCTGGACCAACCCGAAGTACGGCCCCGCGCAGGGCGAGCAGTACATGGCCTTCGTGGTCGACGTCGTCAAGCCGTACGTCGATGCGCGCTACCGGACGCTGGCCGACCGCGCGCACACCGCGATGGCCGGCAGCTCGCTGGGCGGCCTGGAGACGCATTACGCCTTGCTGCGATACCCCCAGGTGTTCGGCCAGGCCGCGATCTTCTCCCCGTCGTACTGGTACGCGGACGAGGTCTACGCGCAGACCAAGGCCCGCCCGTGGCCGGCCGACACGCGCGTCTACCTCTACATCGGCGGCCACGAGGGCGACGAGTCGGTGCCCGACGTCCAGCGCATGATGGCGCTGCTGGCCGCGTCCGGCCGGGCGACGACCGACATCGCGCTGCACATCGAGCCCGCCGCGGAGCACGACGAGCGCGCCTGGCGCGCCGAGTTCCCGCGCGCGGTGGCCTGGCTGTTCGGCGTGCGGCCGCTGGACGCGACGCCCTAAGATGTCGGCCTTGCCGTCTTCCAGCGATCCCGTCTTGACCCGTCCCGCCCTGCCTGACCGCGCCTTCGCCGCCTTCCTGTTCGACATGGACGGCACGCTCCTCAGCTCGATCGCCTGCGCCGAGCGCGTGTGGGCCCGCTGGGCCCGGCGCCATGGCGTGGACGTCGCGTCGTTTCTGCCGACGATCCACGGCAAGCGCGCCATCGACACGGTGGGCCGGCTCGGCCTGCCGGGTGTCGATGCCGCGGCCGAGGCCGCCATCATCCACGCCGAGGAGATGGTCGACGTCGAAGGCATCGAGCAGATCGCCGGCGTGGCCGCGTTCGTGGGCGCGCTGCCGGTCGACCGCTGGGCGGTCGTCACGTCCGCGCCGCGCGAGCTCGCGCGGCGCCGCATCGCCGCCGCGGGCCTGCCGATGCCGCCGCTGATGATCGCGGCCGAGGACGTCATCAACGGCAAGCCGGCCCCCGACTGCTTCGAGCTGGCGGCGTCGCGGCTGGGCGTGTCGGCGCGCGACTGCCTCGTGTTCGAGGATGCCCCGGCGGGCATCGCCGCCGCCGAGGCCGCCGGCGCCAGCGTGCTGGTGATCACCGCGACGCACGCGCATCCGCTTGACACGCGCCACCCGGTCGTCGGCGACTACGCCGGCTTCGCGCCGCAGGTCGACGCCGACGGCGCGTTGCGGCTCGTGCCGCTGGCGGGCTGAAGACGATGGCGGACACGTCGCTCGTCAAGCGCGCGCTGGCACCCGCCTGGGTGCGCCCGGAAGCGCTCAACGTGACCCCCGCGCTGCTGGGCGCACCGCTCGCGCCACACGCCAGGCGCGCGGCGGCGATGGGCGTGGATGTCGCGCTCATCGGACTGCTGTCGTCCACCGGCATGTTCTGGGTCGTCGCCGGCATCGGCGCCCTGGCCGTGCAGTTGCGCACGCGCACGCCGGGCCGCCCGCGCTCGCGCACCGTCTTCATGTGGGTGGCGCTGGCGGTGCTGCTGCTGGTCGCGTACGACCACGGGACGGACTGGTGGGCGCATCGCAACGATCCGCCGCACGCGACTTCCGCGAAGGACGACGATGACGACGACGTCGCGTCCGCGGCTGCGGCGGCGTCCTCGAACGCGGCAACCGTCGCCTTGGTCGCGGCGGAGAAGCAGCACGTCCAGGACGCGGCGCGCATCCGGGATCTCGAGGCGCAGCTGGCCGCCGCGCGCCAGCCCCGCCCGCTGCAGTGGCGCGACGAGGCGATGCGCCGGCTGCACAGGCTGGGCCTGCGCTTCGGCTGGGCCATCGCCTACTTCTCGCTGCTGCCCTTCTGGTGGAAGGGCCAGACCGTGGGCAAGCGGCTGTTCGGACTGCGCGTCGTGCACCTGGCGGGCAAGCCCATGGGCGTGATGGACTGCTTCGGCCGCTACGGCGGCTACGCGGCCGGCCTGGCCACCGGCGGCATCGGCCTGCTGCAGGCACTGTGGGATCCCAACCGCCAGGCGGTCGAGGACAAGCTGGCCCACACGGTGGTCATCGACCTGCGCGGGCCGCGCGCGCTGGCGCCGCCGCAGGCGTAGGTCACCCGGGAGACTCCGCCGGCACGGCGGCGGCGGGCCGAAAGCACCGCCCCGGAACGGTCGAGCGCACCGGGACGGCACTGGGTCATCCAGAGTCGCTCCCGCGAGCGTACGATCCGCTTTTGACTCTGGTACGTCCGTCCAGGCGGCCGAGCGTTGCATGAAGGCAAGGTCGATCTCGCTGCCCGAAGCGACCGGCTTCGGCGTCGTCGTGCTCGCTGCGTCCGCGGGCGGCCAGGTCGCGATCCTCACGATCCTGCGGGGCCTGCCGCTGGACTTCGACGTGCCGATCGTCGTCGTCCAGCACCTGCACCCGGATTCGTCGGCGGTGGACTTCTACGCCCGGCGCGCCCCGTTCGCGTTCGAATTGGGGGGGACGAGCTGTCGATGCTGGCGGCGCGCAAGGTGCTGGTCTGTCCCGCGCGCGCCTGCATGGAACTGCTGCCCGACGGCCGTTTCCGCCTCGAGCCCTGCGGCGGGGCGATCGACAGGCAGATCGATCGCACGTTGCGCTCCGTGTCGCGCAGCTTCGGCTCCCGGGCGATCGCGGTCGTCCTGACGGGCATGGGCAACGACGGCGCGGCCGGCGCGTCCGAGCTGCACGCCGCAGGAGGGCGCGTGCTCGTGCAGACCGAGTCCTCGGCAGAAAACCCGGAGATGCCGCGTGCGGCGCGTGACGCCGGCGCCGCGGACCTCGTCGTCCCCCTTGCCGACATCGCACAGGTGCTGACCGACCTGGCCACCGGCAAGGTCTGGCCCAAGGCACGCACGGAGCTGGAGGCCATCGAGCGCGTGTTCGGCACCGAGGGCGACATCGCCGCGCTCGCGCGCGACATCGACTGGCTGCACACGCCGCTCGGCCCCGTGCTGCTGTGGCCGCCCGAGCTGCGCCAGAGCGTGCGCACCGTCGTCGATTCGCCCCACCCCGGCGCCGTCTGGTGGGGGCGCGAGTTCGTGCAGGTCTACAACGACGCGTGGCGGCGGTTCACCGGTCCGAGCAAGCATCCGCAGGCGTTCGGCGGCGTCGCGCGCGAGACCTGGCGCGAGATCTGGCGCGAGATCGAGCCGATGGCCGAGCGGGTGATGGGCGAGGGGGTGGCCTCCAGCGTCGAGGACTTCCCGATCGTCATCGACCGCAACGGCTATCTCGAGGAGGTCGTCGCCAACCTCGCCTTCTCGCCGATCCGCGACGAGGCGGGCGCCCTGGTCGGCGTGTACTGCACGTGCTGGGAGACGACCGGCAAGGTGGTGGCCGACCGGCGCCTCGCGGCGTTGCGCGCGCTCGTGGCGCAGGCCGCCGGCGCGAGCACGCCGCGCGAGGCCTGCGAAAGGGCGGCGGCGGCGCTGGCCTGCGGCCCGCTGGACCTGCCGTTCATGCTGATCTATCTCTTCGACAGCGGACGCCGGCAGGCGACGCTGGCCGGTGTCGCCGGGCTGGCACCCGGCAGCACGGCCGCGCCCCACACGCTGCCACTGTTCGGCGCGCACGACACATGGGCCTTGCAGCGCCTGCTCGAAACCGTCGCGGACACGGCGGGCGCAGGCGTGCTGCTCGAGGA
>DATCRO010000141.1:0-6667 GCA_036569025.1 Burkholderiaceae bacterium | reverse complement strand
TGACGCCGCCCAGCGTCAGCGTGCGGCCGGACACGTCGACCTGCAGGTCGCTGACGTCCAGGCGATCCCAGCTCGCGGCCTGCGGCGCGCCGGGCGGCTGCACGCGCAGCGCGTCCAGCGAGGCCTCGGCCAGCGCGATCTTCAGCGCGGATGCGCCGGCCTTGTCCGACCACGTCAGCGACGCCTTGGCGCCCAGGCGCCCGTCGACGCGCGGCACGAGCGCCTGTGCGAGGTAGGGCGCGAACGCCTGCAGCGACAGGTCGGTCAGCGTGATCGCGACCTGCGCGTCGCTGCTGCCGGCCTTGCCCTCGAGCGCCAGCCGCGCGGCGCCGGTCGCCGAGGCGGCGGCGGCCGCATTGGTCGCGCCGGTCGCGACCTTGGCCGATGCCGTGAACGTGGCGGGCGCCGTCGACGGCCACGCGATGGCCTTGGCCTGCAGCGCCAGGTCGTCCAGCACCAGCGTGGCGGCCGGCTTCGTCGAGGCGTCGTTCCAGACGATGCGGCTGCCGGCGATGTCCAGGGCCGCGACGCGCACGTCCCACGGCGCCGATGGCGACGCCTCGGCCGCGCTGGCCGGGGCGCTGGCCGCGGCGGCCGTCTTCGCGGGCGGCGCGGCCGGCCTGGGCGTCGTGCCCTCGCGCAGCGGGTCGACGGCGCCGCTCGCGTCGCGATCGAGGAACCACTGCACGCCGTCCAGCTTGACGCTGTCGAACGCCAGCTTGTGAGCGAGCGGCTGCACGTCGGCCAGGCCCACGCGCACCTGCTTCCACGCGAGCAGCGGCTGGCCGCCCACGCTGCTGGCCGCGACGTCGCGCGCGGCGACCCAGCCCTTGAGCGTCATGCTGGTCGCGCCACGCGCGGGCTGCGAGAAGGCGAGCGACAGGTCGGCCGACAGCGCGCCCGCATTCAGCCGCAGCGGCAGCGACTCGGGCAGGTAGCCGAGCCAGGGGCGCACGTCGAGGTCGGCCAGCGTCAGCTTGAGCATGCCGTGGTCGGTGGCGGCGAACGGCGTGGCCTGCGCGGCGCTGTCGAACGGCGCGCCGTTCAGGCGGAACGCCAGGTGCGGCTGCACGGTGATGTCGACGTTGGCCGGCAGGTTCGACAGGAAAGGAAGCGACAGCTCGAACTTGTCGACGACGTGCACGTGCCCCGCGGGCCGGTCGTCCAAGCGCAGGGCGAGGTCGTGCACCTGCAGGTTGTAGAGGGCAAAGCGCACGGGTTCGGACGGCCTGGCGTCGGGCTTGGGCGCGAAGCGCCGGATCAGGTCGTCGATGTCGTAGTGGCCCGGCGCGGTGCGGGCCAGCGCGATGCGGGCCTGGTCGATGTCGATCGCCTCGATGACCGGCGCGCGCCGGAAGATCGACGACAGCGCCACGTTGGCGCGCACGCGGGCCACCTGCAGCAGCGGCGCGGCGGAGGCGGCCGGGGCGGGGGACGATGCGGTGCCGGACGCCGCGGGCGCGGCGGCGACGGCGAGGTCATGCAGCACCACCTCGAGCGCCCACGGATGGAAGTCGACGCCCCCCAGCGTGACGTCGCGCCCGAGCGCAGCCGACAGCTGCCTGGGCGCCTGCCACCTGACCAGCGGCGGCACCGCCAGCCACGTCACCAGCCACAGCACCAGCACGGCGCCCACTGCCCAGGCCAGTCGGCGCATCCATTTGCCCTTCACATCTCGCTCCCGGCGCCGTCTTCGTCGCGGCGCAAGTGGGGAGTATGGTGGGATTTCGATGTCCGTTGTATCCGTGTGTGGCGGTGCCGCACGGCCGGCGCAGGTTCAGCGCCCGGCCGGGGGCATCTCGAACGGTCCGAGCGCGGCGCACTCGTCGGGCGGCACGGGCCGCGAGTACAGGAAGCCCTGGAACTGGTCGCAGCCGATGGCGGCCAGCAGCGCGGCCTGAGCCGGCGTCTCGATGCCCTCGGCCACCACCTGCAGGCCCAGCTCGCGCGCCAGCGTCACGATGGTGCGCACGATGGCCACGGCCGCGGGGTCGGTCTCCAGGTCCTTGACGAACGCGCGGTCGACCTTCATGACGTCGATCGGCAGCGTGCGCAGCTGCGCCAGCGACGAATAGCCGGTGCCGAAGTCGTCCATCGCGACGGTGACGCCCAGGTCGCGCAGCTGGTGCAGCTGGCGCCGCACGCTGGCGATGTCGCCGCCCAGCACGCTCTCGGTCACCTCGATCTCGAGCCGGGTGCCCGGCACGCCGTGCTGGCGCAGCAGCGCCTGGACGTGCGACACCAGCTGGCCGTCGGCGAACTGGTGCTGCGAGACGTTGACCGAGATCCGCTCGATCGAGCGGCCGTCGTTGTGCCACTGCGCGATGCGGGCGATGGCGCTGGCCATCACGTTGCGGCCCAGCGCATCGATGTGGCCGGAGGTTTCCGCGAGGTCGATGAACACGCCCGGCAGCAGCAGGCCGCGCTCGGGGTGCTGCCAGCGCACCAGCGCCTCGGCGGCGGCCACGCGCCCGGTGGCGGCGTCCAGGCGCGGCTGGTAGTGCAGGACGAACTCCGACCGCTCGACCGCGTGCGCCAACGCCGACAGCAGCTCGTTGCGCTCGCGCACCTGCGTGTCGAGCGCGGGCTCGAACACGGTGGCGCGGTTGCGGCCCAGGCGCTTGGACTCGTACATCGCGATGTCGGCGCAGCGCAGCAGGTCCTCGCGATCGAGCGCGTGCGCCGGGTACATCGCGATCCCGATGCTCGCGCCGGTGCGGTGCTCGGTGGCCGCGATGATGAAGGGCTGGTTCAGCGACTCGAGGATGCGCTCGGCCGTCCTGCGCGCCTGCGCCGCGTCGGTGGCGGGCAGCACGACGACGAACTCGTCGCCGCCGCTGCGCGAGATCAGCGCGCCGTCGGCCGTGCCGCGGCGCAGGCGGCGCGCGGCGGCCTGCAGCAGGCGGTCGCCGGTGGCGTGGCCGTAGCAGTCGTTGACATCCTTGAAGTGGTCGAGGTCGATGAACAGCACGGCGACGTCGTCGTCGCCCTCGAGCAGCGGCGCGAGCGCGCGCTGCAGGCCGTCGGTGTTGTTCAGGCCGGTCAGCGGGTCGTGCGTGGCGCGGTGCTCGAGCCGGTCCTGGCGGTCGCGCGCGACCACCGCGACGGCCAGCCGGTCGCGCAGGGACTGCGCCTCGTCGCGCATGGCCTCGAGGTCGATGCCGTGGATCGTGATCAGCGCGCGATTGGCCTGACCGTCGCGCACGCCCAGCACCAGGCAGGGCGCGGCGTGCAGGTCGGCCGGGTCGCAGGCGACGACGGCCTCCAGGCCATGCAGCGTCGACACCGGCAGCAGGCCATCGTCCAGGTCGGTGAAGCGCGCCATCGCGTCGGGACGCAACTCGCAGATCTCGTCGCGCTCGGCGCCGGTGGCCACGGGCGCCGGGTAGCGCACGGTCGCGAGCAGGGTGGGCGAGACCGGCCAGGCGACCGCGACGCGCGCATCGGGCCGGACGCTGGCGAGGCGCTCCAGCACCCCGCAGGCGAGGTCGGTGAACGGCGTGCCCTGCAGGATGCCGGCGTCGATCTGGCCGAGTGCGCGCAGCGACGCGATGCGCTGCTCCAGCTGCGAGGCCATGTCGTTGAACGAGGTGGCCAGCTTGCCGAGCTCGTCGTCGCGGCGGACCTCCACGCGGGCGGGCTCGATGCCGGCCGCGAGCCGGCGCGCGCCGTCGGTCAGCGCGGCCAGCGGCGCCAGCGTGCGGCGGATGGTGCTGCGCGCGGCCAGGCCGATCAGCAGCAGCGTGGCCGCGGCCACGCAGGCGAGCCACACGCCCACGGGCATGCCGTGCCAGCCGACGGTGCGCGGCGGCGTGCGTTGCTCGAGCGTCCAGTTGCCGGCGCCGAACTCCGAGCCGAGGAACAGGTGCGTGCTGAAGCGCGCGGCGCCTGCCGCGTCGCCGGGGCGCGCGTCGACGCCGTGCCAGGCGAGCACGTCGCTGCCGTCGTCGGCGCGCACGTGCCACGCACTGTCGTCGGCCTGGTCATGGACGGTCTCCCAGACGTGGTCGGGATTCAGGATCGCGATGCAGCGTGGTGCGCCGTAGGGCCCCGTGGCCATCAGCAATCCGGCGTTGCCGGACGGCGCGGGCGCGAGGCGCAGGCCGGCTCCCAGGCCGGCTTGCGCCGGCGCGGAGGCGCCGCTGCGGGCGGCGGCCCACTGCGCCTGCAGGCCGGCCCACTGCGCGTCCTGCGAGTCGCCGCAGGCCACGTGCGAGAACGCGCCCTGCGGCCCGGCGGCGCTGGCGGCCAGGCGGGCGCGCGCGGTCCCGGGCGCCTCGTCGACCGCCAGCAGCAAGGTGCGCGAGAGCAGCAGGCGGTCGAACACCTGGCGCGCGACGGTGCGCGCGGCGAGGTTGTCGCGGTCGTGCCCGATGCGCTGGACGATGCCGTCGAGGACGGAGGTCGCGATCCAGTCGGACGCGGCCAGCGGGATCAGCGCGGCGGCCAGGAAGACGGCCAGCAGGCGCCACTCGAGGTGGCGATCCAGCAGGGCGCGCGCGCGACGCAGCGGCATGGCCTCAGAAGCCCGAGGCAAGGCCGACGTAGCCGCCGTTGCTGGCGCGGATCACATCGTCGACGCTGTCCTTCTGCGTGATCTGCGCCTTGGTCAGGCCGTCCGCACCCGGGCTGTACATGTCGTAGTCGGTGTTGAGCGGGTTGAGCGCGTGGTCCTTGCGCGCGCCGCCCTTGCCGTTGGCCTGGATGTTGTAGTAGACGTACGGGCGCCCCCAGGGGTCGATGGTGCGGGCCTGCGGGATGTCGGCCCACGTGTTCGGCAGCGTCTTGTTGATCGCGAAGTAGGCTTCGATGACGGCTTCGTTGCCGATGATGTCGCTGGTGGCCTGGGCCGTCCTGACGCGGTTGCGATAGTCGCCGTAGTAGGGAAGGGCGATCGCCACGAGGATGCCGATCAGGATGATCACGATCATCAGCTCGATGAACGTGAACCCGCGCGACGGCACGCCGCGGCTGGCGGGGCACGCCGGGGCGCGCGCCGGCAGGCGTCGGTTCGGTCGGCCGCCCTCCGGCGCCGATCGCGGTCTTGTCATCATGGGCACGCATTATTCTGGCATCGGGCCGGGCCGTCGCGTCCGGGCGGCTCCGCGCGAGCCGCCGGCGCTGAAAACGGTGGGATTTCACGATGGGGGGCCACTCTGATCGCGCGTTCAGGTTCGCCCCGCAACTCGGCCGTATGTCCGTCCTGATGCAAAGTGGCCAAACCCGGGATACGCGACCAGGTTCCACTGCACGGGTACCTGGTTGACGGGTATCCCGGCAGCGCAACCTTCCTCTTTCCTCCCTGGCTGCCGGCTTCGCAGCCCGGACTCACCTCCGGGCTGCTTTTCTGTCGTTCAGCGTTGCGGATACTGGTTGGGCAGGTCGTCGGGCTTCTGCGCCGCCGGCTGGTGCTCGCCGCCGGGCATGCCCACGCCGGGGCCCGCCGGGAAGCCGTAGGCGCCGTCGCCGCGCCGGTTGGCCTCGTTGACCTGCGCCCGGCCGCTCTCCACCGCGGGCGACGCGCCGCCCATGTAGCCGCCGGCCTGGCCCACGTAGGTGCCGTCGTCGGCGACCGCGTTGTGGCTCTGCATCGGGGCGTCGCCCTCGGGCGCGAGGGCACGTTCGGACGGGCTCAGCCGCTCGCGGTCGGGGCCGGCGTCGTGGTCGCGCGCCAGGGCGGGGTCGTGGGCGCTGGGGTTCTCGCGATCTCGGGGCGAGCTGGCTTCCTGGGGCACGGGCGGCATGGCGATGTCCTGTGGCGCGCCCGGATGCGGCGCGCCCTTCCAGGGCAAACCGGGTGCCTCAGCGCGCGGCCGTGCGCTCCGGCGCCGGCTCCCAGCCGCCTCCGAGCGCCAGGAACAGGCTGACCTGGTCGTCGGCCAGCTGCGCATCGGAGGCGGCCAGCGTGGCCTCGCTGGCCGCCAGGCCGCGCTCGGCGTCGAGCGCGTCGAGATAGCCTGTGCGGCCGCTGCGATACAGCCGGCGCGCCTGCTCAGCGACGGTGGCGCTCTCGTCGCGCGCGGCCTGCAACGCGGCATGGCGGTCCAGCTCGCGGGCATAGACCTCGAGCGCCGTCTGCGTCTCGCGCAGGGCGGCCAGCACCGTGCCGTCCAAGCGCGCGAGGGCCGCGTCGGCGTCGGCGCCCGCCTGCGCGATGTGCGCCCGCACGACGCCGGTATCGGGCACCGTCCAGGAAATCAGTGGGCCCACGCCGTAGCTGAAGGTGTCCTTGCCGAGGAAGTCGTTGCCCAGGCCCTCGGAGCCGGCCGACAGGCCCAGCGTCACGCGTGGGTAGAGGTCGGCCGTGGCCACGCCGATGCGGGCGGTCGATGCGGCGAGGCGGCGCTCGGCCTGGCGCACGTCGGGACGGCGCCTGAGCAGCGCGGCACCGTCGCCCACGGGGATCGTGCCGGCCACGCGCGGGGGCGCGGTGCAGGCCGCGACGTCGCGGTCGAAGTCCTGCGGCAGCTCGCCGGTGAGCGTGGCGAGCCTGAACAGCGCGGCCTGGCGGCGCGCCTGCAACGGCGGCAGCGCGGCCTGCAGCAGCGCGAGCTGGCTGCGGGCGCGCGCCGCGTCGCTGACGCCCACGCGGCCGGCCTGCTGCAGGCGAACCGACACGTCCAGCGCCTCCTGCTGCAGTTGCGTCGAGCGCTGCGCGCTCTCGATG
>DATCRO010000140.1:0-2713 GCA_036569025.1 Burkholderiaceae bacterium | reverse complement strand
CCAGCCTGCCGTTCGACGTGCAGCTGGCAGCCGTGCGCTCGATGCGCGGGCTGGAGAACGCGCACATCCTGCGCCCCGGCTATGCGATCGAGTACGACTACTTCGATCCGCGTGGCCTGAAGGCGAGCTTCGAGACGCGCGCGATCGGCGGACTGTTCTTTGCCGGCCAGATCAACGGCACCACCGGCTACGAGGAGGCGGCGGCGCAAGGCCTCTACGCCGGCGTGAATGCGGCCCTCCTGGCCAGTGGCCGGGCGGACGCCTTCGTCCTGCGGCGAGACCAGGCCTACCTGGGCGTGCTCGTCGACGACCTGATCACCAAGGGGGTCACGGAGCCCTACCGCATGTTTACCAGCCGGGCCGAGTTTCGGCTCCAGCTGCGCGAGGACAACGCCGACCTGCGCCTGACGGAGCTGGGTCGCCAGCTCGGTTTGGTGGACGACGCCCGTTGGGCGCATTTCAATCGCAAGCGCGACGCGCTGGCCCGCGAGACGGAGCGCCTGCGTTCGACCTGGGTACACCCGAACAACCTTCCGGCCGTGGACGCGGAGCGTCTGCTGGGCAAGGCGCTGGAACACGAGCATTCGCTGTCCGACCTCCTGCGGCGGCCCGGGGTCACGTACGACACGGTCGTCGAGGCCACCGCCGTTGCGCGCCCGAACGTCGACGTTTCACGTGAAACACTGAACCGTGACCTTGGCGAGCAGTTGGCGGGCGAGGTCATCGAACAACTCGAGATCGCCACGAAGTACGCCGGCTACATCGACAAGCAGAACGAGGAAGTCAGCCGGGCGCAGAGCCTGGAAGAGCTCGCCCTGCCCGACGAGCTGGACTACAACCAGGTCACCGCGCTGTCGTTCGAAGTTCGCCAGAAGCTGAATCAGCACCGGCCACAAACGCTCGGACAGGCGACCCGCATCTCCGGCGTCACCCCCGCCGCCATCTCGCTGCTACTTGTCCATTTGAAGAAGAAGCGCTTCAAGGGCTTCACGAACCCCGCTCCTGCCGAACATGCCGCTTGAACACGCCGAGCCGTCCCGCCTGGACGGACGACTCGAAGCGCTGGCGCCTCGACTGGCCCTGACCTTGTCCGCCCGGGATCGCGAACGCCTGCTGGCCTACATGGCCATGATCCAGCGCTGGACCAAGGTCTACAACCTGACGGCCGTGCGCGACACGGACGAGATGTTCACCCATCATCTGCTCGACTGCCTCGCGGTGGTCGCCCCTCTGCGCCAGGGCAGCGGCGAAGCCGGGCAGGGCGCGCTCCGAGTCCTCGACGTGGGCAGCGGAGCGGGACTGCCGGGCGTCATCCTGGCAACGCTCAACCCGTCCTGGCAGGTGACCTGCGTCGACGCGGTGGCCAAGAAGGCGGCCTTCATTCGCCAAGCGGCGGCTGAACTGGCGCTGCCAAATCTTCACGGCGTGCACGGCCGGGTCGAGGCCGCGGGCACCTTCAAGACGCCCGAGTTCGACCTCGTCACCTCGCGCGCCTTCGCCTCCATCCACGACTTCACGACGTTGACGCGGCAGCTGCTGGCTCCGCGGGGCCAATGGGCGGCCATGAAGGCCAAGCTGTCGGCCGACGAACGCGCCGCCGTGCCGGCCGACGTCGAGATGTTTCACGTGGAACAACTCGAGGTGCCGGATCTGCACGAAAACCGGTGCCTTGTCTGGCTACGCCCACGTCTTCCCGCTGACCAGACCGCTCGCCAGCCCTGACAATAGGCGCGAGCCCTTCCACCCCCAACAGCGCTTCACCGGTCATCCATGGCGAGAATCTATTGCATTGCGAACCAGAAGGGCGGCGTCGGCAAGACCACGACGACGGTCAACCTGGCGGCCGGCTTGGCGCTCGTTGGACAACGCGTCCTGCTGATCGACCTCGACCCGCAAGGCAACGCGACCATGGGTTCCGGCATCAACAAGCGCGATCTGCCGATGACGGTCTACGACGTCCTGCTGGAGAGCGCGACCATCACCGAAGCCGCCCAGAAGTCGGGCAGCGGTGGTTACGACGTGCTGGGCGCGAATCGTGAACTGGCCGGCGCCGAGGTGGAACTGGTGGCGCTGGAGCGGCGCAACGAGCGTCTGCGCCGCGCCCTCAAGGCGGTCGACGCCGACTACGACTTCGTCCTGATCGACTGCCCGCCGTCGCTGAACCTGCTGACGCTGAACGGGCTGTGCAGCGCCCACGGCGTCATCGTGCCGATGCAGTGCGAGTACTTCGCGCTGGAGGGCGTGTCCGACCTGGTCAACACGGTCAAGCAGGTGCACGCCAACCTGAATCGCGACCTGGAACTGATCGGGCTGCTGCGCGTCATGTACGACCCGCGCATCACGCTGCAGGCCAACGTCAGCGAGCAGCTCAAGGCACACTTCGGCGACAAGGTGTTCAACACCGTGATCCCGCGCAACGTCCGGCTCGCCGAGGCACCCAGCTACGGGCAACCGGGCGTCGTGTTCGACCCCACCTCACGCGGCGCCGTCGCCTTCGTGGAATTCGCGCAGGAAATGGTCGCCCGCGAAAAGGGCCCGGCCCTCGCCGAGGCTCGCTGATCCGGCCTGGTCAGGGCTCGATGTTCGGGTCGCGCAGCAGCTCGCGCAGCGGACCGAAGGTCCAGGAGCGCAGCGCCATCACCGCCGTGTAGCCCCGCTTGTGTGCCGCCGGCAGGCGCTGGTCGGCAAGGTGCTGCTGGGCAAAGTCCTGGGC
>DATCRO010000139.1:0-10821 GCA_036569025.1 Burkholderiaceae bacterium | reverse complement strand
TCCCATTGCAGCTCGACCTGGTCGAGCGTGCCGTCGGTGGCGTGCATCAGCACCTCGGCGAGGTCGCTCTTGAGGCGCATCATGATCGGCTGCGTCTCGGGATCGCCCATGCGGGTGTTGAACTCGAGCGTCTTCGGGTGGCCGTTGGCATCGATCATCAGGCCCGCGTACAGGAAGCCGCTGAACACGATGCCGTCCTTGGCCATGCCTTCGACGGTCGGCAGGATGATCTCGTGCATCACCTTGGCGTGCACGTTGGGCGTGACGACCGGCGCGGGCGAGTACGCGCCCATGCCGCCGGTGTTGGGGCCGGTGTCGCCGTCGGCCAGGCGCTTGTGGTCCTGGCTGGACGCGAGCGCGACGACGTTCCTGCCGTCGACCATCACGATGAAGCTGGCTTCCTCGCCGGCGAGGAATTCCTCGATGACGACGCGCGGCGCGTCGTTGTGCTGCACCGCCAGGCCGCCCTCGGGCTTGAGCATCCAGTCGACCGCGGCGTGCGCCTCGGCGACCGTCGTCGCCACGACCACGCCCTTGCCCGCGGCCAGGCCGTCGGCCTTGACGACGATGGGCGCGCCCAGCTTGTCGACGTAGGCGTGCGCGGCAGCGATGTCGGTGAAGGTCTCGTAGGCCGCGGTGGGGATGCCGTGGCGCTTCATGAAGTTCTTGGAGAACGCCTTGGAGCTCTCCAGCTGCGCCGCGGCCTTCGTCGGGCCGAAGATGCGCAGGCCGTGCGAGCGGAACACGTCGACGACGCCCTGCGACAGCGGACCCTCGGGGCCCACCACGGTCAGCGCGATCTTCTCGGCCAGCGCGAACTGCGCCAGCGCCTCGGGCTCGGTGATGTTGACGTTGACCAGGCGCTTGTCCGCCGCGGTGCCGCCGTTGCCCGGGGCCACGTAGACGCGCTGCACCCGTTCGCTCTGGGCCAGCTTCCAGGCCAGCGCGTGCTCGCGCCCGCCGCCGCCGATGACGAGGATCTTCATTCGGAAAGTACCGCGTTGTGATAGACGTCCTGGACGTCGTCGAGCTCCTCGATGATGTCGAGCAGCTTCTGCATGCGTGCGCTGTCCTCGCCGGTCAGTTCGACGTTGCTCTCGGGACGCATGGTCACCTCGGCGCCGTCGGGCTTGAGGCCGGCGGCCTCCAGCGCGTTCTTGACGGTCTCGAACCCGGCCGGCGCGCTGAGCACCTCGATCGATCCGTCGTCGTTGGTGATCACGTCGTCGGCGCCGGCTTCCAGCGCCACTTCCATGATCCTGTCCTCCGATGCGCCGGGCGCGAAGATGAACTGGCCGACGTGCCTGAACTGGAAGGCCACCGAGCCTTCGGTGCCCATGACGCCGCCGTACTTGGAGAACGCATGGCGCACCTCGGCCACCGTGCGCACCTTGTTGTCGGTCATCGTGTCGATGATGACGGCGGCGCCGCCGATGCCCCGGCCCTCGTAGCGGATCTCCTCGTAGTTCACGCCTTCGAGGTTGCCCGTGGCCTTGTCGATGTTGCGCTTGACCGTGTCGGCCGGCAGGTTGACGGCCTTGGCCTTCTCGATGGCCAGGCGCAGGCGCGGGTTCATGCCCGGGTCGCCGCCGCCGGTGCGCGCGGCTACCATGATTTCACGGATGACCCGCGTCCATTCCTTGCCGCGCTTCTCGTCCTGTCGGCCCTTGCGATGCTGGATGTTGGCCCATTTCGAGTGCCCGGCCATAAGAAAACGCTCCTGGAGTCTGCGCTGCCGCGGGCGTCGCGCCCGGCGGTTCGGATTTTTCGGGAAACCGGCATTTTAGCTGCCCGCACGCCGGTCGCCGGCCGCACGGTCGCGCGCTCCCGGCCCGTTCGCGGCGCTGGTCACGTTCCGCGCGGCGCGCCGGCAGTCGCCATGCTGCCGCCGCCTTCCGAGCTCATGCCGTTTGCTTCGTTGCCCGCCAGCCCGCCCGGGTCGCACACTGGCCTCGCGCCAACGCAAGGGGCGCGACGGGACGCCAGGGTTGACGGGCCCTGGCGGGTGAAGGGGGCGGGACGGGTGTCCCGCTCCCTTTTCCTTTTCTGCTGGCAAACTCCCGGCGATGAGCGACTCCCCGAACCCGGCCGGCGAACCGCTGCTGGTCGCCTGCCTGTGCGCCCAGTGGTGCCGCACCTGCGACGCCTACCGCGACACGCTGCTGGCTGCGCGCGAGTCGCTGCAGCTGCACCCCGAGGTCGCGGCGCGCTTCCTGTGGGTCGACATCGAGGACGAGTCGGACCTGATCGGCGACCTCGACATCGAGGACTTCCCCACGCTGCTGCTCGCGCGCGGCGACGCGATCCTGTTCTTCGGCCCCATCCTGCCGCACGCCCAGACCATCGACCGCCTGCTGCGCGGCGCCGTCGCGGGCGAGCTGCCGCCGCTGTCGCCGGACGCCCTTGCGCCGGACGTGCGGGCGTTGCCGGGGCGATTGCGCGGGCACGCGGCACTCTGAAGCGCCGGGTCACGCCGCCCGCAGGTGCCGCTGCGGCCGCCAGCCGCGCTCGACATCGGCGCGGATCTCCGCCGCGAACTGGCGCAGCTCGGCCTCGAGTCGCGCGCGCAGCAGGCGACCCAGGACGCGGGCGAGCATGGGCCGCAGCGGCTGCGTGAGCGTCAGCTCGAGCACCGTGCCGGCGTCGGCGGCCTGCGGGTCGGGCGGGAAGCGCGCGATGATCGAGCGGCCCCAGTGCGGGCCGGCCACGCACTGGTCCAGGACGCTGCCGTCGGGCCGTTCGTGGCGCTCCCAGACGTCCAGCCCCTTGCTCCAGCCGATGCGCGCCACGCATTCGAAGCGCGGGCCGGCCGGGCCGGGCGCGCGTTCGCGCAGGCGTTCGCGCGGATGCACGCGCGCGAGGCCGCGGTGGTGCAGGTCGACATAGTGCGCATGCACCGTCTCCGGATCGGCGGCCACCCGCTCGTCGTGCAGGATCTCGATGAAGCCGGACATGCGTTCCGCGGGGCGAATGCCGTGCCGGCGGACGCCGCCGGCCTGTCGCATTCGTGGGGGCTACGCGGCAAGGACGCCGCCGGATTCGGCATCCCGCCGAACCCGCACGCGCGCCAGGGACGCCCGGCTCAGGCGGCCACTCGCGCCGGCGTGGCGTACCACAGCGCCGCGAAGAAGTGGCAGGTGGTGCCCAGCAGCACGAACAGGTGCCAGGCGAAGTGCGCGTACTTGAAGCGCGAGTCGAACATGAACACGACCGCACCCAGCGTGTAGGCGACGCCGCCGGCCAGCAGCCACAGCAGTCCGGCCATGGGCATCGCGTGGACCAGCGGGCCCGCGGCGATGATCGCCGTCCAGCCCATGGCCACGTACAGCCCGGTGGACCACAGCGGGTGCTTGAGCAGGTTCATCAGCTTGACCGCGATGCCGGCCGCGGCCATCGCCCAGATGGCGCCGAACAGCGTCCAGCCCCAGGCGCCGTTCAGCACGCCGAGCGCGAACGGCGTGTAGCTGCCCGCGATGAACAGGTAGATCGCCGCGTGGTCGATGCGATTGAGCACGGCCTTGACCTTGCCGTCCGGGATCGCGTGGTACAGCGTGGACGTGAGGTACAGCAGCATCATCGTCACCGAGAAGATGCTGACGGCCACGATGTTGGTGGCGGTGCCATGGCGCACGGCCATGACGACGAGGATGGGCAGCGACGCGATGGCCAGCAGGAAGCCCAGGCCGTGGCTGATGGCGTTGGCGATCTCTTCGCCAAGCGTCTGCGGACGGTCTTCGAACGTGGAGGTGCTCATGGTGCGATCGTACTGGCTTTGGTCACGCGCTTTGTAACGCCAAGGCAAAGGCCGTGCCCGGCTTTGCCGCTCGCGCCGCCCGTCGCGGCCTCAGCATCGCAGGCCGTTGCGGCCGACCGCCATGCTGGCGCGCACGCTCGCGAGCGCGGACGCGGGCCGCGGCGCGGCGGCGTCCGGCCTGGCCGCGTGCCGGCCCGCGGGCGCGAGCGACGGCATGCCGTACGCGGTCTGGAACAGGTCGTCGTCGGCCCACGCGTGGCCTTGGGCCGCGGCGGCGATCGGCGTCATCCAGTCGACCTTCACGTCGGCGTTGCCGTTGATGGCGAGCGCGTAGGTGAAGCCGCCGGTCGTCACCTGCAGCACCGTGCCCTGCCCCGGCAGCCAGCCGCCCTTGGACGCGGTGAACGCGCCGGTGGCGTCCCTGCTCGCCCAGTCGAAGCCGAAGTAGCCGTGCGACGGATCGCCCGACGCGGTCGCGAGCTCGCCGGTGGCGTCGACCGCGCCCTGGAGTTGCTGGCGGATCGTCGCCGGCGCGAGCACCGGGTTGTCCGCATCGACGCTGAACATCGCGCCCAGGCGCGCCATGTCCACCACCGAGGCCGACAGGCCGCCGGCGCTGGAGAACATCTCGTAGTCGAGCGCGCCGTAGTGCGTGGGCACCAGCCTGCCGCCGGGCTCGCGCACGGTGGGCAGCACCTCGAACGGGTACAGCGGCCAGCCGCCGGCGGGGTCGTACACCGTCATGTGGTGGCGCGCGTCGCCCGCGGGCTGATCGGTGACGCGGCTGCGCGAGGCGTGCGTGCGCGCCTGGTGCAGCGGCGCGAGCACGAGCGCCTGCAGCGCCTGGACGAAGCTGCCCGAGCCGTGCAGCTTGGCGATGACCTCGCCCAGCATCATGTAGTCGAAGTTGCCATAGGCCGAGTTGCGCGGGTCGCCGGGCCGGCCGGTCAGCAGCTTCGTCGTGGCGTAGCTGAGCAGCTGCGCGTGCGTGGCCGGCAGCGGTGCGCCGAAGGCCTGGGCGGCAGCGGCGCTGCCGTACATCAGGCCCTGGTCGATGCCCGAATCGCTGCGCAGCAGGTGGCCGATCGTGATGTCGGCCCAGCGCGGATCGAGCGGCGCGCTGCCGTCCGGCTGCTTCAGGTGCAGCACGGCCTGCACCTTCGTGTCGAGGGTCACGGACGGGATGTCCTGGATCAGCCGCATCATCGCGACGGCCGCGAAGGTCTTGGAGCAGCTCGCCTGGCGGAACGGCGTCTGCGGCGCCAAGTCGGGGTAGCCGGCCTCGGCGTACGTGTAGCCCTTGGCGTACACGAGGCGGCCGCCGCGCGCGATGGCGAGCGCCGCGCCGCGCAGGTTCTCGGCCTGCAGGTATTGGTGCATGACGGCATCGATCGAGGCGACCGTGACCGGGCCCTGGTCGCGCAGCGTGCGCGGGTCGGTCTCCTCGCGCGAGGCGAACAGCGCGGCGATGCGCGCGTTCGCGCCGGAGCCGCGCGCCGACACCTGCAGCGGCATCAGGCCCGCCTTGGCCTGCTTGTCGAACTCGGCCTGGTACTGCGCCGGCGTCATCGCGCCGCGCGCCACCCACGGGCCGATCGTGGAATCGACGAAGCATTCGGCCGTGCGGTCCGACGAGGCCAGCGCGATGTGCAGCGGACGGCCGCGGGTCGACGTGATGGCGTCGAAGCGTTGCTGCAGCCGCGTGGCGTCGACCGTCGGCGCCTGCTGCCCGGCGGCGGGATCGAACGCCTCCGCCGACCACGCCACCTTGCCCGGATTGGACGCCCAGATCGCGGCGAAGCGCGGATCGGCGTCGTCGCCGAACACGTCCACCCATTGCAGGATGCGGCCGGCCTGCTGCTGCGCCGCGTTGAACGACCGGAAGTCGGCCTTGCCCAGCTCCAGCCGCACCACCGGCAGCGGGTTCATCGGGCGGAAGCTGGCGGCGTAGGCGGCGTGGCCCGCGGCCCCCGTCGCCGCAACCAGGTAAAGGCCGCGGCCGATCTTCTCGTTGGCCCGCACGTCGTCCTGCAACTGCGCCAGCGTGCGCGGGCACACCTGGTGCTCGGCGTGGATCGCCGCGCGCCGGACCATCACGGCCGCCAGCAGCGGATGCGCGGGCTCGTCGTAGATCGACAGCGACAGCGTGCGGAAGCCGAGGGCCGCCCACTTGTCGACCAGCGCCTGGTGGTCGGACAGCCCGGCGCCGTGCCAGGCGACGGTGTTGTGGACGTCGAGCGCGTCGCGTCCCGCGATGCCGCGGGCGGCCCGGGACGGGGCGGGGTTCTTCGACATGGCGGGCGTCTCGTGTTGATGGCGTGACGGGACTGTGGCCCGCGCCGCCCTCGCCTCCATCCCCCGGAAGGCGGACAACCGCGCACCGCGATCTAGGGACTATCGCGATTCGCCCGTCGATTTCGGCGATGGCTCGCCGCAGCCGTCCGGCGTCTCCACGATCGCGCTGCCTCGCCGCCGCCAGCCGCGACGCTCTCGCGATCGCGGCAAGGCAAGACCCCTTCGTGAGATCAGGGCTTCGTCGCCACGAGGTTGATCAGCGTCTCCTCGCGCACCGCCGGCGGCTTGATGCGCAGCACGCGCTCCACCAGGCCCAGATCCTCGCGGCTCCACCACAGGAACGGGTACGACACCTGGGCGTCCGGCACCGCGAAGCCCGCGGCGCGCACCAGCGCGAGGTATTGCGGCGCGGTCTTCTGCATCTGCATCGGATGACGGAACAGCAGGCGGATGATCCAGGAGTGGATGTAGCGCCGCGTGGACTCCGCGAACAGCAGCTTGCCGCCCGGCCTGAGCACGCGGAAGAACTCCGCGATCGCGCGATCCTGGTCGACGAGATGGTGGAAGGTCTGGTGGCAGAACAGCAGGTCGACGCTCGCGTCGGGCAGCGGCAGCCGCGCGCTGTCGCCCTGGATCACCTCGGCCGTGCGGCCGTTTGCCAGCCGCACCTGCGCGGCCTCCTGCGTCGCGGCCGCCACCATCTTGGGCGCGATGTCGAAGCCGACGAGGCGCTCGGGCTTGAAGCGCTCGGCGAGCTTGCGCAGCGAGCCGCCCCAGCCGCAGCCGACGTCGACCACCACCGGATGGTTGGCGCGCGGCGACGGGTCCAGGCGGGCGAGATCGCGCAGCGCGACCTCGAGCACGTGCACGTCCCAGGTGCGCGTCCGGAGGAACCAGTCCCCGAACGCGGTCTCGGGGATGTAGTCGGGCAGGGGCTTGGCGATGGACATCGGACTTGCTCGATTCGTTCTCTTCAAAGCGACGGCGCGGCAGCGACCTGCCACCAGCGTTCGTCGTCGACGCGCGGCAGGCCCTCGCAGCGCGCCGCGGCCAGCGCGCGCGGGTCGGCGCAGCAGACGGCCACGTGCAGGGGCGCCGCGCGCCACGTGCGCACGTTCGCGTGCGCGTCCGCGGGGCCGCCCTCGCGCGCCTGCACGCGACGGAAATCCCAGGGCGCGGCCTGCGGCGGGCTGGCCTTGAACCACGCTTCCTTGGCCGTCCATCGCGCCAGCAGCGCGGCTTGCCGTTCGCCCTCGGCCAGCCTGCGCCACTCGGTCAGTTCGCCGGGTGCCAGCATCAATGCGGCACGCTCGTCCGGTTCGCTGCGGGCAGGGCGGTCGCATTCGATGTCGACACCTACAGGTGCATCCGCCACCGCCGCGGCGACCCAGCCAAGCCGATGCGACAGGCTGACATGGACCGTGTTCGCTGCCTCGGGCGAACGCGCCACCGGCGCGACCCCCGCCTCGGCGGACACCTCCCATGCGGCGGCTGGCACGCCAGTGGCCGACGCCAGCAGTTCGCGCACCAGTAGGCGGCTGGCGATGAAGGCCGCGCGCGGCCGCCCGCGCAGCGCCTGCCAGCGTCGCCTTTCGGCGCCCCCCGCCCAGGCGGGCATCGGCGCAGGGATATCGTCCGCCGCCGGCGTCACCGAGGCCACGGCGAGCCGCAACATCACGGGGCCAGCTTACTTGCCGACGGTGGCATAGGTGCCCTTCAGCGCGATGCCGCCCAGGAAGGCACCGTCGGAGCACTCGATCTCGGTGGCGCTCTTGAAGTCCACGTGGTCGCGGTAACTGACGATGTCCACCACCGCATTGGCGCCGTCGCGCTTGGCATGTTCCTGCAGCTTGAGCAGCGCGCTCAGCGCGTTCCAGCGACAGGCCTCCTCGGGCGTCTTGTTGAACGCGTTCGTCTTGGCGTTGGACGTGTCTTCACCGAACTTCTTGATGATCTTCGGAGTGGGCGCGCCGGCGAGGTAGAACTTGACGGAGCCGTCCAGCTTGGCCTTGGCCTCCGGCATGTCCAGCACCGAATCGAGCGTCACCGTGACGGCATTGTTGCGCGCGAACGCGGGCGCGGCCGCGATGAGCACGAGCAGGGGAACGACGACGAGCTTCTTCATGGATGAATCTCCTTGGGGGTGGGGCGGGCGGTTCGTGTTACTCGCTCTTGGCGGTGAGCGTGGCACTGCGGATCGCGCTGTTGAGGTCCTGGATCCACTTGTTGTACTTCGGGTGGATCGTCGTCCTCTTGTCCGTGTGCTCGTAGTTCATGTTGGCGCTGCTCTTGTAGGTGATCTGGTAGCCCTGAGCGTCGTAGGCCACGTCGACAACCACCTGGTGCTGACCGCTGTCGGCCTCCAGCGTGAGTACGCCGGGCTGGTCGGCGACCGGCTTCCAGGTGTGAACCGCGCCGCCCGCGATGATGGCCTTGCGCACGGCCTGCAATGTCAGGGGCTGGGAGTCGGCGCTGACGATCGTCTGGCGACCCAGTTCGAGCATCTCCGCGGAGCGCGCCATCGCGGCACCGCCTGCGGTCGTCAGGGCAGCGGCCAACAACAGCGCGCGAAGGGGGGTTCTCATCATCATCGTCTGGCTCCTCTCCAGGTCGTGGTTCGTCCCGCGGCCGCGGGCTCGGTCAGTCATTCTCGGGGCAAGCGGGCAATGCGCCCGCATTCATGACCAGCGCCGGAAGATCAACGAGGTGTTGATCCCGCCGAACGCGAAATTGTTGCTCATGACGACGTCGGTCTCGATGACGCGGCCGTCGCCGGTGATGTAGTCGAGCGCGCCGCAGCGCGGGTCGACCTCCTCGAGGTTCAGCGTCGGGGCGAACCAGCCCTCGCGCATCATCTCGATGGTCATCCACGCCTCCAGCGCGCCGCAGGCGCCGAGGGTGTGGCCCATGTAGCTCTTGAGCGAGCTGATCGGCACGTGCGGGCCCAGCACCTCGCTGGTGGCCTGCGATTCGGCCATGTCGCCCTGCTCGGTGGCGGTGCCGTGCGCGTTGACGTAGCCGATCGAGCCGGGCGTCAGGCGCGCGTCGACCAGCGCCATCCGCATGGCCTGCGCCATCGTCGCCGCGTTCGGGTGCGTGACGTGGGTGCCGTCGGAATTGGTGCCCCAGCCCAGCAGTTCGGCGTGGATGCGCGCACCGCGGGCCAGCGCGTGCTCGAGCTCCTCCAGCACCAGCGTGCAGGCGCCCTCGCCCAGCACCAGGCCGTCGCGCCTGGCGTCGAACGGGCGCGGGGTGAGCGCCGGCGCGTCGTTGCGCACGCTGGTGGCGAACAGCGTGTCGAACACGGCCGCCTCGGTGGCGTCGAGTTCCTCGGAGCCGCCGGCCAGCATCGCGACCTGGCGCCCGCTCTGGATCGCCTCGAACGCATAGCCGATGCCCTGGCTGCCCGAGGTGCAGGCGCTCGACGTGGTGACGATGCGGCCCGTCAGACCGAAGAACACGCCGATGTTGACCGCCGCGGTGTGCGACATCATCTTGATGTACGTGTTCGCGTTGATGCCCTCGGTGGACTTGTCGTGCAGCATGCGGCCGAAGTCGCCGATGGCCGCCGGCGTGCCGGCCGACGAGCCATAGGACACGCCCATGCGCCCGCTGGTGACCAGCGGGTCGCCCAGCAGCCCGGCGTCGGCGAGCGCCAGCTCGCTCGCGCGCGTGGCCATCAGCGCCACCCGGCCCATGCTGCGCGTGGACTTGCGGTTGTAATGCGCGGGCAGCTCGAACGGCAGCGCCGGCGCGCCCAGGCGCGTGTTCAGGCCGTCGTACTGCGCCCAGGCCTCCATGACCTGGACGGCGTTGCGGCCGCCCTTGAGGTTGGCGAGCACGGTGGGCCAGTCGTGGCCCAGGGGGCTCAGCGCCCCGAATCCGGTGACGACGACGCGCTTCATCCGAGCATGCCCCCGTTGACGGAGATGACCTGGCGCGTGATGTACGCCGCCTCGGGCCGGAGCAGGAACGCGACCAGCGCGGCCACCTCGTCGGGCGTGCCCATGCGACGCAACGGGATGATCTTCATCGCTTCCTCCAGCACCTCGGGCGGCACCATCTCGGTGTCGATCAGCCCCGGCGCGACGCAATTGACGGTGATGTTGCGCTTGGCCAGCTCGATGGCGAGCGACTTCGTCGCCGCGATCACGCCCGCCTTGGCGGCACTGTAGTTGGTCTGCCCGCGGTTGCCCATCAGCGCCGACACCGATGCGAGCGTCACGATGCGGCCCGGCTTGCGGCGTTGGACCATGGGCATCACCACCGGATGCAGCACGTTGTAGAAGCCGTCGAGGTTGGTGTGGACGACCGCGTCCCACTCCTCGCCGCTCATCGCCGGGAACGCGTTGTCGCGCGCGATGCCGGCGTTGCAGACGACGCCGTAGTAGGCGCCATGCCCGGCGATGTCGGCCTGCAGCGCGGCGGCGGCGCCGGCGCGGTCGGCGACGTCGAACGCCAGCACGCGCGCCGTCGCGCCGAGCGCGGCGATCTCCGCGCAGACGGCGTTCGCCTGCTCGAGGCCGCTGCGGCAATGCACCACCACGTCGTGGCCGTCGCGCGCGGCCGCGAGCGCGATCGCGCGCCCGATGCCGCGGCTCGCGCCGGTCACCAGCACCGTGCCGCGCCCGTCCCTGTCCCTGTCCCTGGTCTCGGTCATTCTCTTCATTCCCTCGGCGCGCCGGATGGCGACGCTTGCTCTGAATCGGCGGGCGGCTCGAACACGCTGATGCGGCCGCTCGCCAGCACGCGGCCGGCGTGCTCGATGCGGC
>DATCRO010000138.1:0-2100 GCA_036569025.1 Burkholderiaceae bacterium | reverse complement strand
GCATTGGGGCCGCTTTCGTCGCCGGCCGGTATTGTTTGCCGCCGGAAACGAGCTACGATGAGCTCAACAAGACGGTGGATGGGGAGGCCGCGTGAATCTCACGGATTATTTGCGATGCGATGCTGTCGCGCTGGCCCGGCTGCACCGCACGCAGCCGCGCATCAATGCCGTCTGCCGGCTGATGGACGCCGAGGCGCGCGCCCAGCTCGCCGCGCCGTTGCCCGGGGGCCCGTTCACGGGCGTGCCCTTCCTGCTCAAGGACGGCGTGCAGGACGTCGCGGGCCTGCCCACCGGCTACGGCAGCGCCGGCATGCGGCACGTCGTGCCCACCGAGACGGCCTACGTCGTGCGCCGCTACCTCGCCGCGGGGCTGGTGATCTTCGGCAAGACCAACCTGCCCGAGTTCGCGCTCAAGGGCGTCACCGACTCGCGCGCCAATGGTCGCACCAACAATCCGTGGAACGTCGAGCACGTGCCCGGCGGATCGAGCGGCGGCGCCGCGGCCGCGATCGCGTCGGGCGTGTTGCCGATGGCCGCCGCGGCGGACGGCGGCGGCTCGATCCGCATCCCGGCCGCGTGCTGCGGGCTGTTCGGGCTGCGGCCGTCGCGCGGTCGCGTGTCGTCCGGCCCGGGCATCGGCGAGGCGTGGTTCGGCGCGTCGAGCGAGGGCGTGATCTCGCGCAGCGTGCGCGACACCGCCCGCATGCTGGACGCGCTCGCCGGCGCCGAGCCCGGCGACCCGGTCGTGATCGCGCCGCCGGACGCGCCCCATGCACAGGCGATGCAGCGCCCGCCGGGCGCGCTGCGCATCGGCTTCATGACGGTGTCGCCGCTGGGCACGCCCGTGCACCCGGAAGCGGTGGCCGCCGTCGACGACGCCGCGCGGCTGCTCGCGTCGCTCGGCCACCACGTGGAGGAGGCCGCGCCCGACATCGACGGCCGGCTGCTCGCGAGCAACTACCTGCACATCTACTTCGGCCAGGTGCCCGCCGCGATGGCGCGCGCGTACGCGGCGGGCGCAAGACGCAGCGAGTTCGAGCCGATGACGCGCATCATCGAGACGCTCGGCAAGGCCACGTCCGCGGGCACGCTCACGACGAACCTGGCTCAGTGGAACCAGCATGCCCGCGCGCTGGCCCGGTTCCACGAACGCTGCGACCTGCTGCTGACGCCCACGCTGGCGCACCCGCCCGTGCGCCACGGCGCGGGCGATCCGCCGGCGTGGCAGCAGGCCGCGCTCGACCTGCTCGATCGCACCGGCCTGCTGGGCCTGTTCGCGCGCTCGGGGCTGGCGGCGCCGACCGTGGACAAGATCGCCACCGACAGCCTGCAGTACGTGCCGTTCACGCAGCTGGCCAATCTCGCCGGCGTGCCGGCGATGAGCGTGCCGCTGCACTGGACGGCCGACGGCCTTCCGCTGGGCGTGCAGTTCGTGGCGCCGTTCGGCCGCGAGGACCGGCTGCTGCAGCTGGCCGCGCAGCTGGAGCAGGCGCGGCCGTGGTTCGGTCGGTTGCCGGGGTGGGTGGCGGAAGGGCGCGAGGCGCCAGCGGCCTCGTCCGCCCCGGGACGGACAACATGAGCGCGCCCATGGACACCCGGGTGCACGCCGCGCCCGGACGCCGTGACGGGATGCGCGTGGCCACCCGGGCCGCGGCCGTTCCGCCGGCGCAGGAAAAAGGGCCTGCGGCTTGCGCCGAGGCCCTTCAGGAGAGTGGAACCGGGCGGTCTCAGAACGGGATGTCGTCGTCCATGTCATCGAACCCGGTCGACGCCTTGGGCGCCGGACGCGGCGCGGGGGCGGGACGCGCGGCCGGGCGCGACGCGTTGCGGTCCTCGTTGCCGTCGACGCCGTCGCGCGGGGCGAGGTAGCGGCCGCCGCTGCCGCCGCCGCCTTCGTCGCCGCCACCGCCGCCATCGCGGCCGCCCAGCATCTGCATCTGCTCGGCGACGATGTCGACGGTGTTGCGCTCGATGCCGTCCTTGTCGGTGTACTTGCCGTACTTCAGGCGGCCCTCGATGTAGACGGGCTTGCCCTTCTTCAGGTATTCGCCGGCGATCTCGGCCAGGCGGTCATAGAACGTGACGCGATGCCACTGGGTG
>DATCRO010000137.1:0-11393 GCA_036569025.1 Burkholderiaceae bacterium | reverse complement strand
CCGCCATTCGCGACGTCCCGTGTCGATCGCCGAAGGCAGGACGGTGCGAGCGCCGACGAATGGCGGGTTACGCTGCGCTAACCCGCCCTACGGGGCTTCGGAGATCCCGTCAGCGCGGCTCCTCCTGCCAACGCCGGGCGGTGGCCAGGTCGATCATCCAGATCCCGTGCTCATGGTGATCGAAGACGACGCGCAACTGCCCCGGCGCGATCTCGGACATCCCGTGGACGAACCACACCGACGTCTGCGCCGACGCGTCCGCCGACGCGCGTCCGCGGAAGAAGCTGAGCTGCACCCCGGCCCGCGACAGGCATTGCACGCCCTCGCCGCCGCTGCAGAACCACTGCTCGTCGGCCGTGATGAGCCCGACGCCCGGATCGCCGACGTGCTCGCCCGCGACGCGGGTCGAGCCGTCGCGCTTGTCGACCACATAGACCGACTCCGCGGCATGGCTCAGCAGGAAGTTGGCCGACTCGGCCAGCACGCGCAGGTCACTCGTTCGCACGGCGTCCTCCTTGGCGACGAACTCGCATCGTACGCGCGTCAGCGCGCGCGCGGAGCCTGCGCGGGCGGCGACAGGGGAAAGCCGTCCTCCAGCGCCGTGCGCCAGTAGCCGATGAAGGCCTGCACCGCGCGGGGTACGACGGGGCTGTACGGCCGGATCGCATAGAGGTGCTCGCCGAACGCGCCCACCGGTTTCCAGTGCGGCAGCACGAGCTGCAGCTTGCCGGCCTGGACGGCGGCCTGGGCGCTGAAGTCGGGCAGCAGCGCGATGCCCAGGCCCGCGAGCGCAGCCTCGCGCAGCGCCTCGCTGTTGTTGGCCGCGAAGACGCCGCGCACCGCCACGCTGACGCGGCCGCCGGCCCGCGCGCCGCGCGCGGCGTCGGGCTCGAAGCTCCAGGTGGGCGTGTCGCCGGGGCGCAGGTAGTGCAGGCAGTCGTGCGTGGCCAGGTCGGCGGGCGCCGCGGGTGCGCCCGCGCGGCGCAGGTACGCGCGCGAGGCGACCAGCCAGCTGCGGGTGCCGCACAGCGGCCAGGCGACGTGGGTGTCGGGCGGCGCAGCGGTGTGGCGCAGCGCGACGTCGAAGCCCTCCTGCGCCATCGCGACCAGCCGGTCGGACAGCTCCAGCTCCACGCGCACCTGCGGGTACGCGCGCAGGAAGCCGGCCAGGCGCGGCACGATCTGCTGGCGCCCGAGCGCCACGGGCGCGCTGACGCGCAGCACGCCGTGCGGCTCGCCGACGAGGTCCTGCACGCCGGCAAAGCCCTGCTCGATCTGCTCGAAGGCGCCACGCGTGGCCTCGACCAGCCGCTCGCCGGCCTCGGTCAGGCGAACGCTGCGCGTCGTGCGACGCACCAGCGGCACGCCGGCCGCGCGCTCGAGTTCGGCCACGCGCTGGCTCATTGCCGCCTTGCTCAGGCCCAGGCGCTGCGCCGCCGCGGTGAAGCTGCCGGCGCTCTGGAGCACGCCCAGGCCGTGCACGTGCGACCAGAGCGATTCGATCTTGCGGGCGTCCATGAGGTTTGTCCGAAATTCGATGCGTCGATTGTTCATCCAAATGAACAGTGAATCCAGCGGCGCGAGCTTCCCGGGCGGATGGCGAATGCCTAGACTCGCTGCGTCATCCCCGGGGGATCCTGCGACTGCGCGCAGGAATGACCGCCCGGGTCGCCATGCCACCGCGTCCAGGAGACCGCTCATGCCCACGCCCGCCTTCTCGTCCTCGACTCCGGTCGGCCACTTCATCGGCGGCGAGCACGTCGTGCACGCGGATGCGCGCAAGCAGTCCGTCTTCAACCCGGCCACGGGCGCCGTCGCGCGCCAGCTGCACCTGGGCACGGCGGCCGACGTCGACGCCGCGGCCGCGGCCGCGAGCAAGGCGTTCGAGGGCTGGTCCAACACGCCGGCGATCAAGCGGGCGCGCGTGCTCAACGCGTTCCTCGCGCTGCTCAACGAGCACCGCGACCAGCTCGCCGCCATGATCACCGCCGAGCACGGCAAGGTGTTCTCCGACGCCCAGGGCGAGGTGATGCGCGGCATCGACGTCGTCGAGTTCGCCTGCGGCATCCCGCAGCTGCTCAAGGGCGACTACACCGAGCAGGTCTCCACCGGCATCGACAACTGGACGATGCGCCAGCCGCTGGGCGTGGTGGCCGGCATCACGCCGTTCAACTTCCCGTTCATGGTGCCGTGCTGGATGTTCCCGGTGGCGCTGGCCTGCGGCAACACCTTCATCCTCAAGCCCAGCGAGCGCGACCCGTCGCCCAGCCTGTTCATCGCGGAGCTGCTGCAGCGCGCGGGGCTGCCCGACGGCGTCTTCAACGTGGTGCAGGGCGACAAGACCGTCGTCGACGCGCTGCTGGTGCATCCCGACGTCAAGGGCCTGTCCTTCGTCGGCTCGACGCCGATCGCGCAGTACATCTACGAGACCGGCGCGCACCACGGCAAGCGCGTGCAGGCGCTGGGCGGCGCGAAGAACCACATGGTCGTGATGCCCGACGCCGACGTCGAGCAGTCCATCGACGCGCTGGTCGGCGCGGCATACGGCTCGGCCGGGGAGCGCTGCATGGCGATCTCGGTGGCCGTGCTGGTGGGCGACGTCGCCGACCGCCTGCTGCCCGGGCTGGCCGAGCGCGCGAGGAAGCTCGTCATCGACAACGGCATGAACCCGGCCGCCGAGATGGGCCCGGTCATCACCAAGGAAGCGCTGCAGCGCATTGAGGGCTACATCGACATCGGCGTCAAGGAAGGCGCGACCCTGCTGGTGGACGGCCGCGGCCACCAGGTGTCGGGCCACGAGAACGGCTTCTTCACGGGTGGCACGCTGTTCGACGACGTCACGCCGCAGATGCGCATCTACAAGGAAGAGATCTTCGGCCCCGTGCTGGCTTGCGTGCGCGTGCCGGACTTCAGGTCGGCGGTCGACCTCGTCAACGCGCACGAGTTCGGCAACGGCGTGGCCTGCTTCACCAGCGACGGCAACGTCGCCCGCGAGTTCGCGCGCCGGATCCAGGTGGGCATGGTGGGCATCAACGTGCCGATTCCGGTGCCGATGGCGTGGCACGGCTTCGGCGGCTGGAAGAAGAGCCTGTTCGGCGACATGCACGCGTACGGCGAGGAGGGCGTGCGCTTCTACACGAAGCAAAAGAGCGTGATGCAGCGCTGGCCGGCCTCCATCGGCAAGGGCGCCGAATTCGCGATGCCGACGGCCAGGTAGGCCCTCGCGACGGCCGTGGTGTTAGAAACGCGGCATGAACTCGGACTCCCGACCGTCCCGCGTCCTGCTGGTCACCGGCGCCAGCCGCGGCATCGGCGCCGCCTGCGCCCTGCGCGCGGCCGAGGCCGGCTGGGACGTCGGCGTCAACTTCCTGCGCGACCAGGACGCCGCCGAGCGCGTCGCCGCGCAGGTGCGCGAGCGGGGGCGGCGCGCGTGCACGCTGCGTGCGGACGTCGCGAGCGAAGGCGCGGTCGAGGCGATGTTCAAGGCGCTCGACGCCGAGCTCGGGCCGCTCGGCGGGCTCGTCAACAACGCGGGCATCGTCGACGTGGCCGCGCGCGTCGACGAGATGCCGGCCGCGCGCGTCGCGCGCCTGTTCAACGTCAACGTGGTGGGCGCCTTCACCTGCGCCCGCGAGGCCGTGCGGCGCATGAGCACGCGCCATGGCGGACACGGCGGCGTGGTGGTCAACCTGTCGTCGGCCGCGGCGCGCCTGGGCTCGGCCGGCGTCTACGTCGACTACGCCGCCACCAAGGCCGCGATCGACTGCCTCACGCTGGGCCTGGCGCGCGAGGTGGCCGGCGAAGGCATCCGCGTCAACGGCGTGCGGCCCGGCATCATCGATACCGAGATCCACGCCACCAGCGGCATGCTCGATCGCACGCGGTCGGCGGTCGACCAGATCCCGCTGCAGCGCCTGGGCACCGCCGACGAGGTCGCGCAGGCCGTGGTCTTCCTGCTGTCGGACGCGGCGGGCTACGTCACCGGCGCGACGCTCGACGTCGCCGGCGGACGCTGAATCCCGGCGCGGCCCATCGGGCCGTTTGTGACGCGTTCGCGGCACTTTCTGCACAGGTCCGCGTGAGATGCGTCACGTGGCGCCCCGCTGACATAGTGTCAGCCCCTAGCGGGCAAGCGGTTTCATCCCTTACATAATCGTTCCGTCGGTGGGTGTGAAGGGAAAAGACCATGAAGTTGATTCGACGTGTCTCGGCCGTGATGGCCGCAGCGGCCATCGGCCTGGGTTCGACCGCGGCGCTGGCCGGCTCTCTGAGCATCAGCGTGAGCGCCGACGACAACGCGCAGCGCGAGGCCTACAAGACGCTCGTGGCCGATTTCCACACGGCCAACCCCGACGTCGACGTGCACCTGACGATCCAGGACGCGCCCACGTACCGCAAGGCGCTGCCCGGCACGCTGGACTCGGACAACGCGCCCGACGTCTTCAACTGGTTCGCCGGCGACCAGCTGCGCATGATGGCGCAGCGCGGCCAGCTCGACGACGTCAGCGACGTCTGGAAGGCCAACACCTGGTGGAACACGTTCCCCAGCGCGGCCGTCACCGTCGCCGGCAAGCAGTACGCGCTGCCGTACCAGTACTACCCATGGGGCCTGTTCACGCGCCGCGACGTGCTCGCCGCCGCCGGCATCCGCGAGCAGCCGCACGACCTCAGCGCGATCATGACCGCGTGCTCCAAGCTGCGCAAGGCCGGCTTCACGCCGATCGCGCTCGGTGCCAAGGACGGCTGGGCGCTGGCCGCGTGGTTCGACTTCATCGACATGCGCGCCAACGGCTACGAGTACCACCAGCAGCTGCTGGACGGCAAGGCCACCTACAACGACGCCAACGTGCGCCGCACCTTCGCGATGTGGAAGCAGCTGATCGACGCCAAGTGCTTCGACCCCAACGCGCTGGCCGTCGACGAGCGCGGCGCCAAGGGCGAGTTCTACGGCGGCCACGCCGGCATGCTGCTGATGGGCACCATCGTCAGCGCCAGCTTCCCGGAGGTCGTGCGCCCGGTGATCGACTACCAGAAGTTCCCGACCATCGACGCCGGCCAGGCCGCCGCCGAGGCCGCGCCGACCGACACCTTCCAGATCGCGGCCCGCGCCAAGAACAAGGCCGACGCGCGCCGCTTCCTGAAGTTCGTCAGCAGCAGCACCACCAGCGCCAAGCTGGCCAAGGCGATCGGCTCGTTCCCGACGAACAAGTTCGCGCCGGTGGCCGGCACCGTGCTCGACCTCGCGTCGTACAAGGTGCTGACCGACGCCAAGACCAACATCGTCCAGGGCTACGACCGCGACGTCCCCGCCGACATGGCCGCCGCCGGCATCAAGGGCTTCCAGGAGTTCTTCGCCAAGCCCGACCAGATGTACGCCGTCATGAACCGCCTCGACGCGACGCGCGGCCCCGCCTACGCCGCGCTGGCCGACCAGCAGGCCGCGCCGGCGGCCAAGGGTCGCAAGAACTGATCGCCGCGGCCAGTCCCCGATGAAGCCGGCGCGTCCGAGGGGGCGCGCCGGTTTTCTTTTGATGCTGGCAAAGCTGCTGACAGGACGGTGTCAGCAGCCCCCGAGCAGCATGGAGTCCTCTTCCAACCAACCCCACCGAGGCCCTCCATGTCGCACAACGCCATCCACTGGTTCGAGATCCCCGTCGCCGACCTCGATCGCGCGCAGCGCTTCTACGAGACCCTGTTCGCGCGCTCGATGCGGCGCGAGCAGATGGGCCCGCAGGAGCTGGCCGTGTTCGCGTACGAGGACGGCATCGGCGGCGCGCTGATCAAGAGCGCGACCGCGCCCAAGCCCAGCCTCGAAGGCGTGCTCGTCTACCTGAACGCCGGGCCGTCGCTGGACGTCGTGCTGTCGCGCGCGAACGAACTCGGCGCCCAGGTGCTGATGCCCAAGCTGGAACTGCCGCGCGACATCGGCTTCATCGCGCAGATCGTCGACTGCGAGGGCAACCGCATCGGCCTGCACTCGCCTGCCGCCTGAAGCCGCGACGCTCCTACACTGCGAGTCATGCGCCGTGCCGATCGTCTCTTCCGGATCGTCCAGCTGCTGCGCGGGCGGCGGCTGTCCACCGCTGCCTGGATCGCGGAGAAGCTGGAAGTCTCCGTGCGCACCGTCTACCGCGACGTGGCCGACCTGCAGGGGCAGGGCGTGCCGATCGACGGCGAGGCGGGCGTCGGCTACCGGCTCGCGGGCGGCTTCGACCTGCCTCCGCTGATGTTCACCACGCTCGAGGCCCAGGCGCTGGTCGCATCGGTGCGGCTGGCCCAGAGCCGGCTCGACCCGGCGCTGGCGCTGGCCGCAGAGGACGCGCTGGCCAAGATCGTCGGCGTGCTGCCGCCCGTCGCTCGGGCCGCGGCCGAGTCGCTGCCGCTGTTCGCCGCGCCGCGGGCGCGCGACCATGAGAGCGCCGAGCGCCTGGGCCTGTTGCGGGACGCGGCGTCCGCGCGCCGGCGCATCCGCTTCGACTACGCGGACGCGCAGGGCGCGGCCACGTCGCGAACCGCGCGGCCGCTCGGCTGCTACCACTGGGAATCGGTCTGGACGCTGGCCGCCTGGTGCGAGCACCGCGACGCGTTCCGCAGCTTCCGCGTCGACCGCATGCGCGGGCTGGACGTGCTCGACGACGTCTTCCGCGACGAGCCGGGCCGCACGTTGCCCGACTTCCTGCGGCACGTGCAGGAGTCGCGCAAGGCGTACGAAGCCACCAAGATGCTGTAAAAGACCCTTTCCATGTAAAGGGGCCTTTACAGCGCCCCGGAACGTCCCCACAATGGAAAGCATCCTTTCCACATGGACGTTCCGCGAATGACGAACCGGCAATACCTGAAGGAACTGACGGCGACGCTGCTGGTCTACGGCGCGATGCTGCTCGGCTCGATCGAGCTCCTCACGCACGTCGAGGTCGCCCGGCCGTGGCGCGACCTCGTGGCGCTCAGCCCGATGCTGCCCGCGGCCGCGACGGCCTGGGTGATCCTGCGCGAGCTGCGCCGCATGGACGAGCTGCAGCGCCGCATCCAGCTGGAGGCGCTCGGCTTCTCGTTCGCCGGCACCGCCATCCTCACGTTCAGTTACGGCTTCCTCGAGGGCCTGGGCTACCCGAAGCTGTCGATGTTCACCGTATGGCCGATCCTGGCCGTGCTGTGGGTGGTCGGCCTCGTGCTGGCTCGCAGGCGCTACCAATGAGGAACCGCATGCGCGAACTGCGCACCGAGCGCGGCTGGTCCCAGACCGAACTCGGCGAGCGCCTGGGCGTGTCCCGGCAGACCGTCAACGCGATCGAGAACGAGCGCTACGACCCCAGCCTGCCGCTCGCCTTCCAGATCGCCCGGGCCTTCGGCCTGACGATCGAGCAGATCTTCATCGAGGACGGCAGGGCGGCTTAGCCACTGCGCAACCGGCCCTGCGTGCCCCATGCTTCCAAGGAGACCCCATGACCATCGCTCTCGCTTCGTTGCTGCGCCGACTCGCCACCCGGGCCGCGCGCGGCCTGTGCACCGGCTCGGGCCGCTTCGCGGTCATCGTCGGCATCGCCGTCGCGATCGCCTCGTCCGCGCATGCCGGGCCCGCGCCCTAGGTTCCGGTGGAAAGGCCGCGGACGGCAAGCCGGGTCATCGGGTTCTCCATGGTTGGGTGAGGACGCGATTCGACGCCGTCGCGTCCACCGCGGCACGCCATATCCGGACGCGTGGTTGGCGGCGGCAGGAATGGACGGACGCGCCCGAAGGACAGCGTCGCTCGCCTAGACTGCGGCGATGCCCCTGACCCACCTGCTGCTCGCCCTGGCCGTCGTCGCGATCTGGGGCACCAACTTCGTCGTCATCCGCCTCGGGCTCGACACCTTCGCGCCCTACACCTTCGCGGCGCTGCGCTACACGTTCTCGGTGCTGCCGTTCGTGCTGTTCATCCGCAGGCCGGCGGTGTCGTGGGGCAAGCTCGCGGCGTTCGGGGTGCTGATCGGCGTGGGGCAGTTCGGGCTGCTGTTCTGGGCGATGCGCTCGGACATCTCGCCCGGCCTCGCGTCGCTGGTGATCCAGTCGCAGGTGTTCTTCACGATCGGGCTGGCCGCGGCGCTGTACGGCGAGCGGCTCAAGCGGCTGCAGTGGCCGGCGTTCGCGCTGGCGATCGCGGGGCTGGCGATCGTGGCCACGCACGTGTCGGCGGGCACCGGCGTGACGCTGTTCGGCGTCGCGCTCGTGACGGCCGGGGCCATCAGCTGGGCCGGCGGCAACCTCGTCGCGCGCGCGGCGGGGCGCGTGGACGCGCTCGGCTTCATGGTGTGGTCGAGCCCGTTCGCGGCCGTGCCGCTGTGGGCGATCACGCTGGTCGTGGACGGCCCGGCCGCGGTGGGCGGCGCGCTGGCACACGCGGGCGCGGCGGCCTGGGCCGCGGTCGCGTGGCAGGCCATCGGCAACACCCTGTTCGGCTATGGCGTGTGGAACTGGCTGCTCGCGCGCCACCCGGCGTCCACCGTCACGCCCACCGCGCTGCTGGTGCCCGTGTTCGGCATGAGCGCCTCGGCGATCGCGCTGCACGAAGGGCTGCCGGCCTGGAAGCTCGGCGCGGCGGCACTCGTGATGGGCGGGCTCGCGCTGAACGTGCTGGCGACGCGCCGGCGCGCCTGACGCACGCCGGCGCTTCAGGCGATCGCGACGCCCAGCTTGCCGGCCCAGTGGCGCGTGAGCGGCGTCACCGGCTTGGCCAGGCAGCGCTCGTTGAGCACCGCACGCCCGATGTGCGGCACGCCGCTGGCGGCCGCGCTGTGCATCAAGGTCTGCGCGATCAGGTCGCGCCGGACATGGCTGCCGCCCAGCCGCGCGGCCGATTCGTGCACCAGGTACAGCCCGCGCACCGCGGCGTCGTGGTCGCCGCGCTCGGAGGCGAGCAGCGCACGCATCAACGGCAGCCCGAGGTCGCGCGCGACCGCGTGGTTGCTGCGCGCGCCCTCCTCGGCGCGCATCACGCGCTCGGCGCAGCGCGCCACCCAGGCCTCGGCCTGCGCGCGCTCGCCTGCGCCCAGCAGCGCGAGCACCACGTGCCAGTCGGTGAACGCGCTCGCGCCGGCCTGCCCGGGGTCGGGCGTCCAGCGGCGCAGCAGGTCCTTGAAGAGGGCGTCGACCTCGACGTCCATCACGCGCAGCCGCCAGTACAGCGCGGCGGCGTCCATGCATTGCAGTCCGTGCGTGAGCGCGCTGCCGGACAGGTGCGTGTCGACCAGCCGCAGCGCGCCGGTGACGTCCAGCGCCTCGAGGCGGAACAGCGCGAGATGCCACCACAGATGGCTCGCGAAGCGCGTTCCGTCGGTCCAGCCGGCCTGCTGCTGGCGCAGCCAGATGGCGCCGTCGTCGAAGCGGCCCTGCATCTCCATCGCGTGCGTGACGGCGTGCACCGCCCAGGGCACCCGCGCCGGCGTCGCCGGGTCGGCCGACTGCTGCTGCGCCAGCGCGATCGCGCGCCGGCCCAGGTCCTCGGCCAGGCCATGCTGATGGCACTCGGCCAGGCCGAACGCATACAGGCCCAGCACGCAGGGGAACAGCGGGTCGGCGTCGTCCCACTCCGGCAGCGCGCGCGCCGGGCGCAGGCGCATGCTGGCCGAATCGCCGCGGGCGTGGTCCCACTGGTGGGCCCAGTGCATGGCCAGAGCGTCGCGCGGCTGTTCCAGCAGCAGGTCGTCCCAGATGCGCAGCGCATCCGCCACGCGGCCGTCCTGCAGGCGTTCGAGCGCCTGCAGGTGCGCCCGCTCGCGCGCGTTCGCGCGGGACGCCAGCGCGCCCGCGGACGCGAGCAGCTCGCGCACGGCTTCGCGGTCGTCGGGCTGGTTCAGGCCGAGGCGAAAGCCCGCGTCCAGCAGCAGCGGCAGCGCCCAGCCGGGATCGGCCTCGCGCGCCGCCTGCAACGCCAGGCGCGGCGTGTCGGCGAAGGTCATCATCTGCCACAGCGCCTCGTCGGCGCGGTCGGCGGCCGCGCGCGACGTGGTTCCCAGACGCAGTCCGCGCGAGTCCCGCAAGGTCTCGGCAGACGCGTTCGTCATGCGACGAGCGCTCCGCGGACGGCGCGCCGCAACGCTGGTGCGCGTGAGGATGGGACGGCGCGTGGCATGCGCATGTTCAGATGTCGAGGCTCTCGCCCTCGGGCAGGCCCAGGTGCAGGTTCATCGTCTGCACCGCCGCGCCGGACGCGCCCTTGCCGAGGTTGTCGATGCGCGCCATCAGCAGCACCTGGTCGGCATGGCCGAACACGAACAGGTCGGCGCGCTGCGTGTCGTTGCAGGCCTGGACGTCGAACGAGCCCTCGGCCAGCACCGCGGGGTCGGCCAGCGGCATCACGCACACGAACTGTTCGTCGGCATAGCGCCTGGCGAGCGTGGCGTGCACCTTGGCGGCGTCGGTGCCGGCGGCCAACTGGCCGACATGGAACGGGATGCTGACCGTCAGGCCCTTGTAGAAGTTGCCGACGATGGGCATGAATACCGGCGCGCGCGTGAGCCGCGAGCACGTCTTCATCTCGGGGATGTGCTTGTGAGCGAGGCCCAGCGCGTACGGGCGCGGCGCGCTGAGCGCGGCGTCGATCTGGCGCTCGCCGTCCATCTGGCGCGCGTGCCAGGCCTGGTACTGCTCGATCATCTTCTTGCCGCCGCCGGAATACCCGGTGATCGACGTCGCGCTGACATTGGCGTCGGGCGCGACGAGCCCGGCGTCGACCAGCGGGCGCATCAGCAGGATGAACGCGGTGGCGTGGCAGCCCGGATTGGCGATGCGCTTGGCCGTGCGCAGCGCCTCGCGCTGGCCGGGCGCGAGCTCGGGCAGGCCGTAGACCCAGGTCGGATCCGTTCGGTGCGCGGTGCTGGCGTCGATCAGGCACGTGTCCGGGTTGGTCACCATCTTCGCTGCGGCGCGCGAAGCCTCGTCGGGCAGGCACAGGAAGGCGACGTCGGCGGCATTGAGCAGGCGCGCGCGCTCGGCGTCGTCCTTGCGCAGCTCGGCGGAGATGCGCAGCAGCTCCAGGTCGGCGCGGGCGGCCAGCATCTCGTGGATGCGCAGGCCGGTGGTGCCTTCCTGGCCGTCGACGTAGACGCGGAATTTCTTGGCGGTGCTCATTTTTCAGGATCTCCGGGCGCCGCGCGCGCTCGGGCCGCACGGCAGAATCGTTGCGTAGCGCGCAGCTCCGGCGCGCCGTTTCAGACGTGAAGCATAAGGCAATGACATTACAGGATCCCTGTCGCGCTGAAGTCCCGGGACTGCACGTGCTGGTGCTGCCCGGCTGGCAGAACTCCGGGCCGCGGCATTGGCAGAGCCGCTGGGAGGCGGTCTACGGCGACACGCGCGTGGAGCAGAGCGACTGGATGCACCCGCTGCGCGGCGACTGGATGATGCGGCTCGAGGAG
>DATCRO010000136.1:0-2451 GCA_036569025.1 Burkholderiaceae bacterium | reverse complement strand
GTGTACGGCCCGGCCATCCGCGCCAGTGACATCGATGCGCCGGTGGTGCTGGGGCAGGGCGTGGAGCAGGTGCCGGGCGCCATCGCGTTCTCGTCGCTGTTGCAGTCCTCCGAAGGGCCGGAGGTGATGCGCGCGTTCGAGGCCATCCAGCCCCACGACCATGCCAAGTACCTGCTGACCTCGGGCTCCACCGGCCATCCCAAGGTGGTGGTCAACACCCACCGCATGCTGTGCGCCAACCAGCAGATGATCGCCCAGGCCTGGCCCTTCGTGGAGCGCCACAAGCCGGTGCTGCTCGACTGGCTGCCCTGGAGCCACACCTTCGGCGCCAACCACAACTTCAACCTGGTGCTGCGCAATGGCGGCACGCTGTACGTCGATGAAGGCCGGCCCGCGCCGGGCCTGATCGAGAAGACGGTGCGCAACCTGCGCGAGACCCAGCCCACGCTGCATTTCAACGTGCCGCGCGGGCTGGACATGCTGCTGCCCTTCCTGGAGGCCGACGAGGCGCTGGCCGCCGACGTGCTCTCGCGCCTGCGCCTGGCCTTCTACGCGGCGGCGGCGCTCGCGCCCTCCACCTGGAAGCGGCTCGAGGCGGTGGCGCGGCGCGTGCGCCCCGAGCGGCCTCTGTGGCTCACCACCTCGTGGGGCGCGACGGAGACATCGCCCGCCATCACCTCCGCGCACTGGAAGCTCGACGGCGCCGGCTGCATCGGCGCGCCGCTGCCGGGCCTGGAGCTGAAGTTCGTGCCCAACGGCGAGAAGCTGGAGATGCGCGTCAAGGGCGTGTCCGTGTTTCCCGGCTACCGCGACGCACCGCGCGAAACGGCGCAGGCCTTCGACGAAGAGGGCTACTACCGCATCGGCGACGCCGGCTTCCTGGCCGAGCCTTCGCAGCCCGCGCAGGGCGTGATCTTCAACGGCCGCGTGGCGGAAGACTTCAAGCTCTCCACCGGCACCTGGGTGTCGGTGGGCACGCTGCGCGTGAAGCTGGTGTCGATGCTCGCGCCGCACGTGCAGGACATCGTGCTCACCGGCCACGACCGCGACGAGATCGGCATGCTGGTCTTCGCGAGCCCCCAGGGCGCCGCGCTTGCACCGCAGGCACTGGGCGAGCGCATCGCCGCCGTGATGCGATCGCTGCGCGACGAGGGCGCGGGCTCTTCGCAGTGCCCCGCCTGCGCGCTGGTGCTGTCGGAGCCGCCGAGCCTCGACGCAGGCGAGATCACCGACAAGGGCTACATCAACCAGCGCGCCGTGCTCGCGCGGCGCGCGGCGGAGGTCGAGCGGCTGCACGCGCGCTCGCCGGGCGACGTAGAGGTGGTGCGGCCGAAAAACTGAAGCCCGCGCGCAGCTACGGCTGCGCCAGCCACTTGCGCCACAGCACCAGCGCCTTGTCCTGGTAGCGCCGGGTGGCGGCGAGCAGCGCGGCGCGCGGCTTGGGCGACATGAGCTCGGCCGGCAGCAGCGGATCGCGGATGAGGTGGCCGATCACGGCGCGGCCCAGCAGCAGCGACTCGCGCGTCGCGGTCTCCAGCTTCTGGGTGGCGAGCCGCTTTCCGCTGCGCTCCACGCCGGCCTGCAGGCGACGGTAGTCGGCCTCCATGGCGCGCACGTTCCAGAGCTTGCGCGCCGCTGCCTGCGCCGCGCCGTCGAGGTCGGCGATGCGGAACACCAGCGCGTCGGAAGACAGGCCGAGCGCCGCCAGCTGCTTGCGCTCGGCCGCGAGACCGCCCGAGAGGTTGTCGGGCCGCACGTGCAGGCCCGGGTGCAGCGCGGCGAACCCTCGCAGCGACAGCGCGAGCGCATGGTGGCGCCACGCGGTCTTGTCGGCACGCGGCACGCCGGCGTCGTGCACCGCGAGCCAGTCGCCCTTCCATGCCACGGTCTGCGCCTGCCTGCTGTGCCAGGCGTCGACGGTGCGCGACAGCGCCGCGCCCTTGCGGTCGAGCATGTAGCTGCCGCGCTCGCCGCGCGCGATCTTGCCCTCGGCCGTGAGCCGGGTCAGGCCCACGCGCAGCGTCGATTCGCCGATGCCCATGAGTGCGCCCGCGCGGCACAGCGCCTGGGCGCTCAGCGTGCCGCCGTCGGCCACCAGCAGGTCGAGGATCAGGTCGGGCGCGCTGGGTACGGCGACCGGCACATTACATACTTTGTCCATGTTTGCGGGCGAGAGAAATATTTCCTACGATCATCGTGAGCGATCGAACATGTAATTTTGCCCCGGAAGGATGCGCGCATGGCCATGCAGTACGTGAGCTACGACACAGATGGCGCCGTCTGCACCATCACCCTGAACCGGCCCGACAAGCGCAATGCGGTCGACGGCCTGGTGGCGGCCGAACTTCGGGAGGCCTTCGGCCGCTTCGAGGCCGAAGATGCGTTGCGCGTCGCGGTGCTGACCGGCGCCGGCGGCCACTTCTGCGCGGGCGCCGACCTCTCCGCCGTGGG